>JAHDGT010000480.1 GCA_020631675.1 Bacteroidota bacterium | reverse complement strand
CAGGCGCACTCACTCGCCATTCAGCACCCTTAATACCACTCCTATCCCTCGCGCGTCCGTCTCGGCTAAAAAACGAATATATGGCAAACTAGGTTCATTGAAAAATCACCTCCTTAAAAGCATAGTGTTTTTGCTCCCCTTTTTCGGTTTCCATGATCAAGAAACCCTGATCCGCAACATCTATAATACGGCCCCTGAAACATTTGCTGCTAGCCACATCCTCATAATCCGCCCATTCTTCATAACGGTACAACACAGAAAGGTAGGCTGCCTTCAATGCTTGCCACTTCCCTGCTTTCAATTGTAGATATCGGGCCTCCAAGCAAGCGGACAACTCAGCCATCAATGCCCAAGGCAGCAATTCCACCTTGTTGCCAAAAATCATTCTCAAAGAACAGGCATTCAAGGCGGCTAATCCCTTGGTTTGGTTCACATTCAAGCCAATTCCTATCACACTATGCGCTAAAGTTCGCCCTGTGATCCCGTTCTCTATCAACATACCTCCAAGTTTCTTTTCTCCATAATAGATGTCATTCGGCCATTTCAACCTCAGATCAATAGGATCTCCTCCTAGCTTTTCAATAGATGAGCGAAGTAGATCCCAAAGTCCGAGTGCGACAGCCACATTCAGGCGAAACTGCGCGCTTATGGGCAGCCATTTGGGGTATAGCAATAGGCTCAAAGTCAAATTCTTGCCCGCTTCGGCATGCCATTGATTACCACGCTGCCCCCTGCCTGCGAACTGCTCTTCCGCACTCACCAAAAAGCCTTCAGGCAGGCTTCTATCTGGTGTGGAATCTTGTAGGCATTCCAGCAGATAGCTATTAGTAGAGTGTACCCGATCCAAATGCTGTCGAACTTGGCCGATAAATAATGTGTTATATGGAACGTGAGGTGACAAATTGTTTACCTTTGTATGTTCAACAATAGATGTTTACTTGGAAACGAATTTAGCTAAAAAGGATGCGATGAACGCGAAAGAGGCCTTATTAAAAGTGGTGATCGATAGCATCCTGGAAAAGAAAGGAGATAAAGTACTCAGCATGGATCTCTCCAATTTGGATGATGCCATGACCGACTTCTTCATCACTTGCGAAGGAAGTTCTCCGCCACAAGTAAAGGCCATCGCTGACAATATCACCTTCAACGTTAAAAAAGAATTAGGGCAATACCCCACGCATGTCGAAGGACGAACGACTTCCGACTGGGTATTGGTGGATTACTTCAACTTAGTTGTTCACATCTTTCACAAAGATGCGCGCGCTCGTTACCGCTTAGAGGATCTATGGGGAGACGCCAGCGTGACCACTTTGTATGCAGAGGATGGAAGTAGCAAAGAAATTGACGACCACCGTCCGATTTTAGAACCCAGTATGGAAGGAGATGAATCCGACTGGTAAGACACTTGCTTTTATTCGTTTGAACAGATAAGCATACTTGAGCGTTTACATTTTAGTCTTTCACTGCGGCTCACAAAAACCTCTTTCTGAAAGACGGAATGATTCACATATTTTCCCATTGATTGCTTAGTGAAAAAATCAGTGGCACATTATTAGTTTGTCAGATAGAATAGATAAGATAAGCGCAATTACGCCCCCATCTAAAGCAGTATCTCGCCGGGTCCATATCACTACGCGACCTTTTGTAAGAAAGATACTTACTCTGACTACTTCGACTTATTAGTATGAGCGATTCCAATAACAAAGCTGGCAAAGGAGGCGACCCAAAAGAGACCAAGCCCAAATTCAATTATTATTGGATTTACGGTTTGATGTTCTTGGTCATTCTTGCCTTATACGCCATTCCACTTGCTCCTGGCATGAAGAAGATCTCAGAATACGAGTTCTTCGATAAATACGTGAGCAAGAACCTCGTTGAGCGCATTACCGTGGTTAATGAAAAGCAGGTCGAGGTATACTTGCGCGAAAGTGCTTTCGACGGCAAGTACCCGGAACTGGTAAAGGACATCAAAAAGACCTCTTTCAATAAGGGCATGCCTGACCTTTATTTCCGCGTCAACTCTTTGGATAATTTTGATGGCGACCTCAGGACCGCACAGGCTAAAATAGCACCGAATAAAATAGCGACCGATGCGGTGAATCGAACCGATCGTTGGGCTTTCCTGCTTAATTGGATCCTGCCCATTGCTTTGATCGTTGCCATTTGGATCTTCTTCATGCGCCGTATGAGCAATAGCGTAGGAGGTCCGGGCGGACAGATTTTTAATATAGGAAAGTCAAAAGCCACCCTCTTTGATGGAGATGATACCGTCAATGTCACCTTCAGTGATGTGGCGGGCTTAGATGAAGCGAAAGAAGAGGTCTTAGAGGTGGTTGATTTCTTGAGGAATCCACAGAAATACACTGCCTTAGGGGGTAAAATCCCTAAAGGGGTGCTATTAATCGGACCTCCGGGAACAGGTAAGACCTTATTGGCTCGTGCTGTTGCGGGTGAAGCCAAAGTGCCTTTCTTCACGATCTCTGGTTCAGACTTCGTTGAACTATTCGTAGGGGTCGGTGCTTCTCGTGTACGTGACTTATTCAAGCAAGCTCGTGAAAAAGCACCCTGTATCATCTTCATTGATGAGATCGATGCGATCGGTCGTGCACGTGGTAAGAACATGATGCAAGGCAATGACGAGCGTGAAAACACCCTGAATGCCCTCTTAGTAGAAATGGATGGTTTTGGTGGAGATAAAGGCGTGATCATCATAGCAGCGACCAACCGCCCAGATGTACTGGATAGTGCCTTGATGCGTCCAGGACGTTTTGACCGTCAGATCGGTGTGGATCGTCCGGATATTCGTGGTAGAGAGCAAATCTTCAAGGTACACTTGAAGCCGATCAAAATCGGTGCGAACATAGACCCTGCTAAACTGGCCGCTCAAACACCTGGTTTCGCCGGTGCAGAGATTGCCAATGTGTGTAATGAAGCCGCACTGATCGCTGCCCGTAAGAATAAGGATGTAGTAGAAATGAAAGACTTCCAAGACGCGATCGATCGAGTGATCGGCGGTCTGGAGAAAAAGAATAAGATCATCTCTCCTGAAGAGAAAGAGATCATCGCCTATCACGAAGCAGGACACGCCATCAGTGGTTGGTTCCTAGAGCATGCCCACCCTTTATTAAAGGTGACCATCGTTCCACGTGGGGTAGCGGCTTTAGGCTATGCACAATACCTACCTAAAGAACAATACCTCTATACCACCCAGCAGCTCATTGACGAAATGTGCATGACCCTGGGCGGTAGAGCGGCCGAAGAAATCATTTTCGGACGTATTTCTACAGGGG
>JAHDGT010000479.1 GCA_020631675.1 Bacteroidota bacterium | reverse complement strand
ACCACACGGCTTTTTTGTTTTATCTGAGTAAAATCACCTGTCCTTGCTGCCGCTTGCTAATGCCATTCACCTCATAGGTCATTACCCAAGCATAAACCCCCAATGGAGCAGCCGACCCACCAGCAAAGCCATCCCAGGGTTCCATCAAGGAAGTCGCCCTATGTACTTCTTCCCCCCACCTATTAAAAATCGACCAGCGCAGCTTATTGAAAGTACAGCCTAAAGCATCAGCTTGTATATTGAGTAGGTCATTAACGCCATCATAATTGGGCGTAAAAGCGTTAGGAACCAATATGCCGCAATCAACGACCAGACTTGGGTCTGACTCTGGGTCGGGATCAGGTTCAGGCTCAATATTTGGGTCTGGGTCCGGATCGGGATCAGGGTCAACGATCAGGGTGTCACAAGTAGAAAAAACCACTTGAACAGAATCTCTGAATGCGCAGCCTGCTAAAGTGACTTCCGCCCAGTATAGGCCAGATTCATCCGGCTCGAATGTAGCAGCAGTACTCCCATCTTGCCACAGATAATCAGATGCTTCTGCTACAGTGGCATCCAGTACTAAGATCTCCTCTTCACAAGCACCTATAGAATCCGGAAATAAAACCACGCTTTCTACCGCACTTACAAGCAGAGAATCTCTTATCGTACAATCATCCCAGCTCATTTCTACCCAATAAGTACCAGCTTCGGTGATGGTATATGCATTAGCAGTTGTTCCATCATGCCAAGTATAATTTCCTCCTGCCGCTAAAGTGACTTCTAGCGGGTCATCACCCGGGCAGAGCACTTTATCTTCGCCCATATCCAATGTAAAAGGCGCATCGATGTATTCAATATTGAATTCCTCTCTAAAAGTACAGCCCCAAACCGTAATGTCTACCCAATTCGCCCCCTCTTCACTTATGGTATTGCTCGGGGTGCTTGCTCCATCTTGCCATAAATACGCACTCGCATTCGCAGTACTCGCATCCAGCGTAATGCTTGAACCCTCACAAAAAGAAAAAGCATCCCCCAATACATCAGGCGGAAAATCCGCATCCCAATGCAAGGCATAAAGCGTACCACTGGCATCATCATAATGCGGACAGATCACATTGTCGGTTTCAAAGCCACCACTATAGGATACGATAGGCTCATAAAGCACATCACCCGTAATCAGATCCAAGGTGTATAAACGCCAAGTACCACTACTCCCACCACCTAAGAAAGTATAGCGGTTACTGAACTCATCCAAAGTGGTATAACTAGGGGCGACACTCAAATAGTTCACTCCTGGTATAGCGGCCACATTCGTATGCACCCCCGTTACCGGATCCACCGTTACCAAGTACTCCGTTGCTTCCGAGCTGTCCCAATGCAAGCCGTATAAAATACCCGTTTCAGAATTGTAGCGCAACTGCCCCACATTATCCCCCGATCCCGAAATCTGAGGAAAATCAGGCTCATGTACCACCTCCCCTGTACTAATGTCAATGCTGTACAGTTTATTCTCCCCACTAAAGGTCACCCCTTGGAAAATATAGTGCCCCTCTATGCTATTCATTGTGTTCGTGCCAACAGCAATGTAATTCACATCAGACAGGCTACTAAGGATCGTATGCACACCCGTCACCGGATCAATGCTCACAAAATATTCCGTACTCTCTGCATCATTCCAATGCAAGCCGTAGTACTGATCACTTACATCATCGTAAAGCGGACTGATCACATTATCGGCACTGCCACTTACTTGTGGAAATTCGGCTTGATGGATCAATTCACCGCTAGGACCATCCACACTGTACAAATACCAAGTACTCTGATCTTCCTCGCTACCCCTTAAAAAATACCGCTGGTTATCTTCATCATAACCCGTATAGTAAGGCAATGTAGTGATCCAATGCAGATCAGGAATGCAATTGATGTGGGTGAACGCACCCGTTTCAGGGTCGATCTCGACCAAAAACTCGGTCTGGGCATTCAGTTGGCTCGTGTCGCCAAGAAGAAAGAGAAGTCCTATAAGGCTCAAAAACCAAGAAGCGGCTAATACTGTTTTCATTGGGGAGTGATTGTGGATATGTAAAGCAGTTACAACATATATACGTACAAAACCCACAATCAGTAGTCTGGTTCACACACTTATTTAATCTAACTGTTCAAGCTCCGATAATGGTCTTACCTTTATCCCTATAAACAACCATCAATTTATCATGCGCGACTTGATTCAAAACGTCCTCTTAGTTGTTGTCTGCTGTATAGCGCTCGCTCTTAATTTTGCTTGTGACTCCGGCGGTGCTGTTGAAGACACCCTAAAGCGACAAGCCAACTACCTGCCCACTTCCTCAGGTGCGGTAGATGAAGTATTGGTGGTCATGGATGAAGAACTCTGGAAAGGCACATTAGGAGACAGCCTACGCTCCGCCTTTATGGATGAGTATGGCGTACTGCCCCAATTCGAGCCTCGCTTTAATTTGCGACAAGTACGTGCTACGCATTTCGCCAATATTTTAAAGCAAGCAGCCAGCATCATCGTCGTCTCCCCTTTAAATAAAAAAGGAGCCGAGACGGATATGATACAAGAGTCGCTCCGCCAAGCAGAATCGCAGCTGGGTAAACGCCCGCCCCACTTCGCGCGTAAAGATGTGTGGGCCAAGCCACAGCAAGTCGTTTATCTGTATGCCGATACCGATAAAGCACTACAAGAATACATCAGCAACAATAAAGAAACACTGATCGATCTGGTCTATAAATTAGAAGATCGCAAAGCCCGCACCAATGCCTTCATCGCAGGTACTTCAGATGGCTTGAGCAGCTACATCAAAAAGCAGTTCCAGTTAGAAATGGAGATCCCCGCCAACTACCAGCAAGTAGACATGGGCGAGGCGGCCGATCCCAATATACTATGGCTACGTGCCGATAATGACGCCACAGAAGAAGTGACCAACATCATGATCACCAGCCTGCCTTATCCCAATGGCAAAACACCCGTACTCAGCCAAAAATTCTTGATCGAAGAACGCGACAAACTCGGCAAGATCGTACAAAGTCAAGCCGAAGGCAGCTATGCCTACTCCTACGACAATGTATTCCCCTACCAATTCGACAGCCGCAATTTACAAGGCGGAAAAACCGCCAACATCGCCCGCGGACTATGGCGCATGAAAAACGACTTCATGGGCGGCCCTTTCCTCACCTATGTATTTGATGATCCCGCCAATAAAAGAGTCGTACTCTTAGACGGTTTCGCCTACGCCCCCAAAGTAGAAAAACGCCCCATCATGCGCCGCCTGGACATGATCTTCAAAGGGGTG
>JAHDGT010000478.1 GCA_020631675.1 Bacteroidota bacterium | reverse complement strand
CCCCATCTATCCCATTTAGTACCACTCCTATCCCTTGCGCACAACCCAATGAGTCAATTACCAATTTGAGAATTTGAAAATGTTACACACCTCGTTCATTTTCAAATTGCCTCATTGATGAATTTTAAGAGCATGTATAAGATTTGATTATCTGGTCGAGAAAGAGTGACTTTTAGACCAATTGAGTAAAAAATCAGCTGAATAGCAGCGCTATTGAGACTTATTTTTTACGAAAAGTGGGCTGAAAAGCACCTTTCGCAGACCGATTGTAAAATCCTATACATGCTCTCAAATTGAGAACACCTTATTGCTTATATTTGAACTTCAATTAGTTCCCCCCGAAAAGTAGGGCAAACCTTTTAACGAGCAATGGGTTATTGAAGTAACGAATGACCATTGAAAATCTTCGATAATACCAACAAACCTCAGTGAATTATGGCCGAGATCGTAAGAATGCCTTTGATGAGTGATACAATGACCGAAGGGGTCATCGTAGAGTGGCATAAGAACATAGGTGATACCGTAGAAAGCGGTGATCTACTCGCCGAAATAGAAACCGATAAAGCGACCATGGAGTTCGAGGCTCCTGAAGATGGTACATTGCTTTTCAGAGCGGAAATGAACGTGCCCGTAGCGGTAAACGCACTCTTGGCCGTTATCGCGGAAGAAGGAGAAGAGGTAGACATTGATGCGATCGTCGCTGCCGAAGGTGCTGCGGCTAAGGCTGATGATACAGCTGCCAAAGAAACAGCAACTCCTCCTGCGGCTCAGCCTCAAGTGAGTGCCGCTCCACAAGCGGTCGCTACACCTGTCGCGCCCGCACCAAGCCCAAGTCCTAAGATCAGCGCGAATGGAGACGGTAGATTCAAAGCCTCTCCATTAGCAAAGAGATTAGCTGCGGATAATGGTTTGGACATCACTACCATCAGTGGATCGGGAGATGAAGGTCGTGTTGTTAAAAGAGATGTAGAAGCAGTGATCGCCAATCCTGCATTACGTACAGTTGCGCCAAGTGTGCCTACTGCTCCTGTTGCGGTACCGCCGCCAGCAAGTGCGCCCGCACCTGCTAAGAAAGAAGCCCCTGCCCTACCTCCTATGCCGATCATGGCCGGACAAGAAGGGCATTCTGATACTCGTGTCAGTCAGATGCGCAAGACCATTGCTCGTCGCTTAGCGGAGAGTAAGTATTCCGCTCCGCACTTCTATTTAACGATGGTCATCAATATGGATAAGACCATTGAGTCGCGCAAGCGCATCAATGAGCTATCTCCGGTTAAGGTGTCTTTCAATGATATTGTGATCAAAGCGGTGGCTATGGCATTGCGTCAGCACCCTGCTGTGAATTCTTCTTGGTTGGGCGATGTGATCCGTACCAACCAACACATACACATTGGTATGGCAGTAGCGGTACCTGATGGTTTAGTGGTTCCTGTGGTCAAGCACTCAGATAATATGTCCTTGAGTCAGATCGCTGCTACGACCAAAAACTTAGGGGCTAAAGCCAGAGACAAGAAGTTGACCCCTGATGAAATGACGGGCAACACCTTCACCATTTCTAATTTAGGGATGTTCGGCATTGATGAGTTCACGGCGATCATCAACCCGCCTGATGCTTGTATTTTGGCAGTTGGTGGCATCACTCCTACCCCAGCGGTTGTAGATGGAGAGGTGAAAGTGGTGAATCAAATGAAGGTGACTTTATCTTGCGACCACCGAGTGGTGGATGGCGCTTCTGGTGCTCGCTTCCTACAGACTTTACAGTCCATGTTGGAAGATCCGATCCGTATTTTGGTATAGATGTAAACAACAACTTTTGCCGCTCGCCCGCACAAGGGATAGCAGTGGTATAAAAAGGGCTATATGGCGACTGAGTCGCGGCTTGGTGGGGCGGCCCAGAGGTAGCCACACCAAGCCTGCGAACGAAGCGCTATATAGCCCTTTTTATAAGAACGGATAGCCCGGTGACCGCAGTGAAAGCTGGCGCTTTCTTAGACTCGAGACATGAGATTTGAGACGTGAGACTTTCGTGCTGTACGCCGAAACCTTTTCAAGCTGCTAGCGCAGGCTTTTATTGCGGGCATGTGCCCTTATCAAAAATATTACTCGTAGCGGAGAGATTCTATAGGGTCAACGGCAGCGGCTTTTTGGGCGGGATATAGCCCTGAAACCACGCCTACGAAAAAGCAGATGATGATCCCCATGATGATCCATGCCCAGGGGATGAAGAACGGCCCTCCAATTAATGCGGATACGCCATTACCTGCCGCGATGCCCATGATGATGCCGAGTAGCCCGCCTATCTGACAAATGACCACTGCTTCTACCAAAAATTGGGTGAGTATGGTTTGACGAGTAGCGCCTAATGCTTTGCTTACACCGATCTCGCGGGTACGTTCGGTAACAGATACGAGCATGATGTTCATCAGTCCGATCGCACCACCTAAAAGAGTGATGAAACCGATGACCGTGGCCGCCGCCGTGATGTAAGAACTTTGCTCAATGAGTATGCTGGAGAGCTTATCGCTTTTACTGATGTCAAAATCATCAGCTTCTGTATTTCTGAGTTTTCGGATGTTTCGCATGAGACCAATCGCTTCACTGACCGCATCATCAATGACTACAGGATTATCAACCGCAACGGTGGTCACATAAGTGGTTTTTGTATTGGCATATTCCCTACGGGCGGTCATGATAGAAGCAATGGCAATATCATCGCTGCTGAATATGCTACTGCTACCTTTACTCTTCAATACACCAATGACCCGGAATTTCTTCTCATTAACCTGTATGCTTTTATCAATCGCTTTTTGAGGTTTCTTGAAGAGTTTTTTGGCTATGCCGTTCCCTATAATGATGACCCTGTTACCGCTGATGACCTCTTGTTCGGAAAAATTTCGTCCGAACTCCAGTTCAAAGCCTCCAACATTCAAATAATTTTCATCACCGGCCATGACTCGAATGGTGGGATTGGTTTTCTCTTCTCCACTTTTAATTGTAGCACCAAACGTGCAAATAGTTGACACACTAATGGTAGCCGGGTAATCAAAGCGTTCTTTGAAAGACATGGACTGATCAAAGGTAATGGGGTCATAGCCCCTGCGATCTCTACGCCCGATCTGAATGCCTGTTCCCTTTTTTCGAATATCGAAATTATTAGAGCCCATAGTGGCAAAGTTGCTTGAGAGAGACGCTTGTATCCCATCAACAGCGGTAAGAATACCCACCAAAGCCATAATACCGAACGCAATGATCAAGAAGGTAAGAATGGTGCGTAATTTATTCGCAGTAATGGCATTTAAAGCCAATAATATATTGTC
>JAHDGT010000477.1:1248-3328 GCA_020631675.1 Bacteroidota bacterium | reverse complement strand
GTGCGCTTAATAAGAACGGATAGCCCGACCACGCAGTTAAGGCTTGCGCCTTTTTTAGACCCGAGACATGAGACCCGAGACATGAGATGTCGTTTTGTGTGTCGATTTTTATTGCTTGTGGCGCAAGCTTTCATTGCGTGGATGCGCCCAAAATAGAATCAGGAATGAGTTAATGATGGACTGGATGAATAGGATTTCACCGAATGATCATTTAGCTAAACTTCATTTGCTCGCGTTATCTTTGCTGATATGAATAAGCGAATTGGTTTGTTTTTCGGTTCTTTCAACCCTATACACGTAGGGCATTTGATCATTGCTAATGCTATGGCACAGTCTGGCAAAGTGGATGTGGTATGGTTCGTAGTGTCTCCGCAGAACCCATTTAAGGAGCAAAAGAGCTTGTTGAATCAGTATGATAGATTGCATTTAGCACGTGTGGCAACAGAAAATAACCCGCTATTGAGTGTGAGTGATATTGAGTTTGCTTTGCCTAAGCCTTCTTATACTATAGATACGCTGACGTATTTACAAGAGAAATACCCGGATCATAGCTTTTGTATTTTGATGGGCTCTGATAATTTGAAGCATTTTCATAAGTGGAAGAACTACGAGCAGATCTTGAAATACTATGAACTGGTGGTGTACCCCAGACCAGGGGAAGAAGTGGATACCTATGAGGAGCATCCGCATGTACATCAAATGAAGGTGCCTTTGTTGGATATATCGGCTACTTACATCAGAAAGCTCTTAAAGGCGGATAAGGACATTAGGTATTTAGTGCCCGATAAAGTGTACAGCGAGATAGAACGCATGAATCTGGCGGGTGTGTTAAAGCGTACTTAGTGTATAGAATACTTTGAAACAAAAGCTATAATGACCCTTATCTGAACATAGGGCTTAAATGTGGTATAGCTATTGTAGTTTTACATTTGATTAGAACAGAACAATTTTCATTGCTTTGGTGTACCCTATGGGTATATGTTGTCCTCCGAATTTTATTCACCTGTTTTCACAGATCTAAAAAAGCTTTCTGAGTATGCCACATCTAAGGCTAAAAGAAAGTGTTGTTTAATAACATAAACGGATCGATATACATTTACTTACTATCATGAACAAGATCATTTTTTTAATGCTGGGCCTTATGAGTTTTAGCACCTTCAACCTTTTCGCTAAAAAAGAATCCGAGCTGAAACAGTGGCTCAAAGAACAGGGTCTCGTTTATGCCACCAGTCCGGATGGCATTTACTATTCTACTGAAGAAAGAGGAGAGGGCGAGCGTCCTAAGAGCGGGCAGTTCGTCGCGGTACACTATACCGGCAAGTTCTTAAGCGGTGAGGTCTTTGATTCTTCTGTAGAGCGTTTGGTGCCACTTGTATTTCAAATTGGCAAAGAGCAGGTGATCAAAGGATGGGACAAAGGCATTCCTTTATATAAAAAAGGAGGAAGCGGTACTTTGTACTTAGAGCCCAAATTGGCGTATGGCAACCGTAAGATCGGACCCATTCCCGCGAACTCTCCTTTGATCTTTGACATTGAACTCTTAGGTGTTTTTGATACCAAAGCTGAGGCGGATGTTTTCATTGACCAAAAGAAAGCGGAAGCGGCTAAGATCATTTCTGCCAAGAAGAAAGAAAAGACAGCCGCTGAGCGTACGACCATGCAAGCCTATGCGGATAAGCAAGGACTTAAAAAAGTGAAGACAACGCCCACAGGTTTGATGTATGTGATGGAGGAAAAAGGAACAGGTGTTGCCGCACTAAAAGGACAAACGGTAAGCGTACACTATAAGGGTTCTTTATTGAATGGAATGACTTTCGATTCCAGCTACAATAGAGGAGAACCGATCAGCTTCATTTTAGGTGAAGGTCAAGTTATCCAAGGCTGGGATGAAGGCGTTGCTTTACTCAAAGTAGGAGGGAAGGCTACTTTCTTAATTCCATCGGCACTGGCTTATGGCGAGCGTGCGGTCGGACCAATTCCCGCTAACTCCATCTTGCGCTTTGATGTGGAACTGATGGATGTACAAGACTAATGTGATCTGCTTGCGCACTAAGCAAAATCAGAAACACAAAAAGGGGAG
>JAHDGT010000477.1:0-1148 GCA_020631675.1 Bacteroidota bacterium | reverse complement strand
CAATCACCGCTTCTGCTTAATAATGATCACCTTCCCTTCCGTACAAGCCTCGTTCAGATCACAAATGGTATAACTAAAACTGTCTTGCCCCTTAAAACCAGAAGGCGGCGTATAGGTCACCTTTTTAGGCGTATAGCGCATTTTAGCATTCAACTTAGATTTCCCCAACTTCACGATCTTCTTCTTCAAAGAACCCTCAGGGTCATAATCATTCGCCAGCACATCAATCTCTATCTTGCTGGAGTACTTCATATAGATCGTATCCGTCACCGCCACCGGAGGCTTATTCTCCGCATCACTCGGCAACACATAAGCACGCTGCTCAAAAGTATTGTGATACACCATACCACAATAGCCCTTATCCTCTTGGATCAACAATTTAAAAGCCGCACTACCCAGCTCCCCCTTCGGAGGCGTGAAAGTCGCCTTACTCTTATCCGCACTAATACTCACTTCCCCCCACTCCGGTTTTTTACTCAAGGTGATCGCCATGCCCGGGTAATCAAAATCCAAAGGCTCGTCCCGCTGCAACAAAGCCTTCTCGATCGTCGGGTAACCACCCTTGTGCTTCGGACATAAATAAACCACCAACTTCGCCTGCTCGCACTTACTGCCCACACAAGTCTCATAAGTCAACACATCTTCCTCACCCTCTACCCCTTCAAAAGAATAAAAAATGCGATCCATGCCCCGCTCCGGTCGCACACTCGCTTTACCCTTCGGCTCCTCAACGATCTTCACACTCGTCGCCCCATCCCCGTCATTCAGC
This sequence comes from Bacteroidota bacterium, assembly GCA_020631675.1. Lineage (GTDB taxonomy): Bacteria > Bacteroidota > Bacteroidia > Chitinophagales > UBA2359 > JAHDGT01. The sequence goes on along the minus strand of JAHDGT010000477.1, from coordinate 379 downwards.
AACACATGGCACATGCGCTCCTTTGTGTCACGCACCACCACCGTATCATTCACCGCCACAGCCACGCTCTGTGCGTACACCAGACCACTTGATGAACAAGCAGCCAGTAAAAACAATAAAAGTAATCGCTTCATCGTATTTTGATTTGATTGTATAATTTAAATATAAATAAAACAATGCCGCATAAGCGCAATAAAAGCCCGCGTAAAGGCTCGTAGAAAATTCGGCACAACTAACGAAATCTCATGTCTCGAGTCTCATGTCTCGAGTCTAAGAAAGCGCAAGCTTTTACTGCGCTCACCGGGCTATCCGTTCAAATTCCCCGGCTATCTGCTGCTTCGCTGGCAGGGCTAAAAATGGCTACCTCTGGGCCGCCTTT
>JAHDGT010000476.1 GCA_020631675.1 Bacteroidota bacterium | reverse complement strand
CTCATTGTCAAATTTTCAAATTAGCTGTTAAGCCCCGCCTTAAAATAAGGATTCGTAATATTCACCTCTATCAACTGCGTATACCAGTCGTGATCAGAAGTTGGGGTGTCGCTTTTTCTACCAAAACTCATAGAGCCCCTATTCCCATCTCCTTCGTCCCCTCGCATACCGGGTATGATGGCTTCAGGTAACTCTTCCATTTTGTAGGGGGCAACAGCAAAAGGATCCGTGCTGGCGATCAATAAAAAGCGTTCGGTCCAAGACTCTAAATTAAAGCCCCTAACCCGATCCGTGATCTTAGAGGTGAAGGCATCCCCACCAATAGCTTGCACAGGCTCATGATTGCCCAAAAACTCCCATACGCCTTGTTCCAAGAGTTCAGGATAAACTTCAAAATATTCTGATAAATACAAGAGAGCCACATGATAGGTTTTACCACTTTCATTTCTGAGCTGAACTTTCAGTTTAGCTTCGCTTCTCGGATTAATTATATCATCTAAACGAATACTGAAAGGCTCATTCGTCATAGGATGTACTTCCCAATCTCCCGTTGAAACATTAGGAATGATCAGTTCCACATCAATTGGTTTTTGCTGATTAAGCACACTCTTAGTGTTGTGCAATCTCTTCAAGAATTCCCATTGGGCGATCTGTTTTAAATCGCTCAACATATCCCTACAAGCAGCATCGTCATAACCATATGACTGCCTTGTTAAAGGATGCTCTTCCCCATTTCTGATGATGGATAATTCTTTGGGTTCCAATACGCCGCTTTTATTGGCATGTATGGCATAATCATAGGCTTCGTTTTCAGAAACGAAGTGCAAATATCCAGCGTACAAAGAGCGGATCTGTGCTTGTTCAATGAATGAAGTAAAAGCGGTAAGCCCCTCAGTATCATTCCCTTTTATCGCAATACGCAAAGGTTTTGCGTAGGTAGGCTCAACCTTGGCTTTATAGTTGAAACCCTGTGGCGGATCTATGGCGAAGTCCAAAACCGACTCTTGTAGTTTCAGTTCTTTGATCTGAGCGATATAGCTTTGTTCCTCATGGGTGAATTTGACCACACTTGGCGAATTCCCTCCTTGTATGATACCGTCTATCGCACCTGCTCTAAGTTTCCATACTTGATCGGTCTTATCCCAAAATACCTGTCTATTGATGACCGATGTGCTTGGCTTGCCACTCAAGAAGCTACCATAAGCAGCATTGCCTCCTCTCGATTTAAAATGATATTGCGGTATTTGATCTACTCTTCTATCACTGAGGTTGCGAATCAACTGCTTCACTTGTACCATCAGATCATAATAGCTGATCGGATTCGCCGCATTGCGTTTTAAAACACGTTCCATTGCCAGAGTGAAGTAGCCTCGTCGCATGCGGCGGTTTTCCTTAGCTGGCTCTCTGCTTCTACAGGCAGACAACTGCACATGATCGCCTTCGGGCATCAAGGCAGATAAAGAGCTCGCTTCAATATCTTCTGGCTGAAAGTGCTTACTAAAAATGAATCGATTCCACTCTCTTTGCTCTTTTAAATCCCCTTCTCTAGAAGAAGTACTACGCAATTGGCGAGTCGCTTCTTCATCTGTTGTTTCAGCAGATATCATATAGCGAGTGTTATCCCCACTATGACAACAATCGAATATAGTGACGATATGCGGATTGTTTTTGGCCACTTGACTGATCAACCAACGCAGTTCTTTATCTGCCAGATCCTCGCCCGATTTTAAAATTTGCAAGGGGTTTCTATGGGGATCATCACAGATCAAGATTTCTAATTTCCGATCTGGTTCTGAAGCATAGAAGGCAGGATGGGCTTTCTCTTGTGCACCATGTCCCGCAAAAAAGAAGAAAGCGGTATCTCCAGCTCCAGCTTGTGTTAAGTGTTCTTGAAAACCTTTTACAATATTAGCTTTTGTGGCTTTAGCATCAAATAGCGGGAGCACATCTACATCAAACCTGCTTTTGATCAGATCACTTTCTAAATAGTTTTTCCAAAAAGTAGCATCATTCACACAACCCGTTAAATGGGAGATGACATGATATTGATTGATCCCTACTATAAGTGCATAGAGTTTGGGCTTATCGCCGCTTACTGAGGTGGTTTCATTTTCTTTTTCATCTATGCCCAAGGCATCACTTAATTTATCGATCAGTTTGTTGAGCATGTTCTTACTTTTTTGATGTCCGCTCTAATTTATGCATATATTTTGGTATGTATTGGGTGTGGGCAAAAAAAGAACCAATAACAAGCTTTGTTATTGGTTCTTTTGAAAAACTACCTTACGGTTTAGTATGGGTCAATACCTTCTAGGAGGTCTTGGTTCTGCTTTTTTCACTACAATGGTTCTGCCATCTAATTCAGACTCATTTAAAGCTTCTATGGCTTGTAATGCTTCTTCTTCATTTGGCATTCCCACAAAGCCGAAGCCTTTAGATTTTTGAGTGAATTTGTCCATGATGATCTTAACAGAATTCACCTCGCCATATTTTTCAAAAGCTTGTTGTAAAAAATACTCGTTGGTATTAAAACTAAGCTTGGCTACGAAAATGTCCATATAATTGATTGAAAGTTCTTGGGTATGAATACCCTGATAAAAAGGAAACCGTGCTGCAAGGTAACCTAATTTATGAGATTTCCTCTAAAATGATGAATTGCTTTGACATTGGATCACTAGCTTGATACAAAGCCTGGAAGAAATCGGTTCCATACCGCCAATAATAGGGGAGTACGTTATCATATCGCTCTTGTAGTTTTCCATTCGGAAAAACTTTATCATTGATCTGCGTGATCTTATTGACCAACTGTTCTTGATTTCTCTTTTCCGCACGCAGCATTTTTGCTTCCACTTTTTCTAAGGATTTGATGGTCTTCGCTCTTTCAGCTTCTATAGAGGATTTAAGATCGGGAGATATCTGACTTCCTTTTTCTAACAAGCTATCAAATAGCTCCTTAAGATTTTCACGTTCTTCAGCTAAGTTGAGTTCGTTATTACTTTGTGCTTTAACGAATTGAGCGATCAATTCATCTATTGGTTCGAAGAGTTGGCTTAAGCCTAATTGTAGACTGGCTCGTTTCTTCGTACTTCCTTTATCTAACCAGAGCAGAGAACTACGTCTGACCAACATAGGGTAGTGGACTTCGTTATAGTCAAAATTGGATTTGAGTTGCAACCAGTAGGCTAGTTCACCCCCACCACCTACATAAGCAAGCGCGGGCAGTAGTATTTGCTGATAAAGCGGTCTAAGGATCACATTGGGACTAAATCTTTCAGGATGTTCTTCTAATTCCGTTAGAATTTGTTCTTCCGTGAAAGATAAATCGGTAT
>JAHDGT010000019.1 GCA_020631675.1 Bacteroidota bacterium | reverse complement strand
TTTTATTGCGGGCACGCAGCAAAAATAAAAAAATCCATCCCACTGAGCGTGAGATGGATTTTTGATTTATAGGGAAGTAGTGTGTTTCGCTGATGCTTAGCGGATCAGGGAAACGTTTCCTTTGAATGGAACGACCGTGCCATCTGTAAAGGTGACCGAACCAGCGAATACGTATACACCTACTTCCATGAGTTTGCCTTTGTACATACCATCCCAACTGCCGTTATCAGTAGCGGCGGCGTCTACTTGTTCGTAGAGTTGGTTGCCCCAGCGATCGTAGACCACATAGCTGATCTTGTCTACGTTTATGCCCAGTGGGAAGAAGGTATCATTGACGCCATCGCCATTGGGGGAGAAAGCGTTAGGTATGATGAGGGTATTTTCAAAGTAGATGCCTACGATGACCTCGCCTGTATCTGTACAGCCGATCTCATCTGTTACGGTGATCGTGTAAGTGGTGGTTTCTGTTGGTGTAACTACCGGACTTAATTCGCTCAGGTCTTCAGAGAAAGCGCTTGAAGACATCCATTCATAGGTGTAATCCAAGTCTAGAGGACTTAGCACTTCTGTATCAAGTGTAACAGAGCTTCCGATCAGAACAGAAGTATTGCTTGCTGTAGATACATCAATGGAAGATATCTGAACGCTGCCTGTGATCTCATCTGTACATCCTGCTTGCTCTATAGCGATGGTGATGGTTTCTTCCGCGGCTACTGCCCAGCTTACGGTATGTGGGCCAGCACCTGTGAAGGTACCCGCACTACCGAGTGTCCAAGTGATGTTGGCGTCTGGGGCTGCTGTGCCTGTGAATTCAAAGATGATCTCATCTCCTACACAAGCGACTTCCGCACTTGGCGTGTATTCTGCTACTGGTATAGGGTTAACGGTTAGTGTAGCAGGAACTCGATCAGAAGCACAACCATCATCTGGATCGTTGATGGCTTCTGCATAGTAAGTGCCCGCATCAACAGCTGCGAAGGTCAAGCCTGTGCCTAATAGCGTACCGCCCACTGCTTCATCGTACCAATTGACGATGGTGTTATCTGCTGTGGTTACTTCGAAGTTGCCGATCAGATCGCCTTCACAAATAACGATGTCTCCGATGACGATCACTGGTGGCGCAGGGTCTTCACAATCACAAGGATCAACGATGATCGTTACGGTAGCATCTGTAGGATCACAAGGTGCATCTGGCGTAACGGTATAGGTGAAGGTTACGGTTCCTGCGGTATGTGCCAGTGGGTTGAATGTACCCGCTGTAGCGTCTAAAGCTCCCGCATCTTCATCACCATTGGAGGTCCAGACACCGCCTGTATCTTCTCCATCTAATAGGCTGAATAGATCCACGAGATTGGTATCATCCGCGCACACATCTAAAGGTGCGGCTGGTGTACCTGCGTTCAGTGGTGCGTTAACCGTAATGGTTTGTACCGAAGCGTTCGGGCAGTCAGGACCAGGATCTGTTGTCAATGTGAAAGTCAGTTCATAGTCGCCAGCAGTAGAACCGCTTGGATCGAATACGTTGCTTGTGATCGTAGCCGTGGCATCAGCAGGCGCATTGGTGATCGTCCATGCTCCAGGTTCTGCTGTGACCGTAAGATCCGCCAAATCGATCAGATCGCCATCATTACAAATTGGTCCGCCGCCGATGGTTTCTACAGATGGACAAGCACAATCTTGAACTAAGACGGTGATCGTACCTACCGCATCGGTACATGTACCTGCTGCGGCGATCGTACAAGTGAAGGTGTAGGTGCCTGGATCCACGCCATCAAAATCAAGATCGGGTAAAGTGCCAGAAGCACCCGAACCATCTACGTCCGCCCAAGTCAGTACATCTGTACTACTGATCACTAAATCGGCTAAGTTAACCGTTGAACCGTCTATTGCTAAGTTACAAACCGAAGCATCTGGCGTTACTTCGACCGCTGGTTGATCGTAGACCGTAACTGTTACTTGTGCATCGCTATCTGTACAAGGTGCGGTAGTGGTTAAGCCGTAGTTGAATACGTATACCCCTGCGGTATGTGCCGCGGGATCAAAGGTAGCCGCTAAATCATCAAACATGCCCGCATCAGGTGCGGCAGAAGTAGCGTCTAAAGTCCACGTACCACCTAAGTCTTCACCTTCTATCAAGTCATGGAGATTCACTACGGTTGTACTGTTGTTACAAATCTCAATAGCAGAACCCGTACCCGCATTCACTGCCTGAGCGATCGTCACTACTTGCGTAGAGAAGGTAGGGCAATCCGGGTTATCCGGTGTTTCATCTAAAGTGAAGATCAGTTCATAGTCGCCAGCAGCAGAGCCATTGGCATCTAAGGTATTGGCTGTGATCGTAGCCGTAGCTCCGTCAGGAATCGTACCGAAAGTCCAAGTACCCGCTTCATCGGTGATGGTCATATCCGCAAGGTCAATGACCGCATCATCATTACAGAAAGGACCCGCACCAGTGGTTGCTACAGAAGGGCAAGTACAATCTTCTACCAATACCTCTACGGTATAAGTAGGATTAACACAAGATCCCAAAGCAGAGGTCAAAGAGTAAGTGAACGTCCAAGTACCCGGCGTCTGACCGTCGAAGTCGATCAATGGGAAAGCTGTTGCGTCAAAAGTACCAGAGTCGTCAGACCAAGTACCCGTTAGATCACCATCCGTCACTAAGCCATCAAAGTTGACGGTTGAGCCTTCAGCGGCAGTATTACAAGTGTTCACACTTGGTGTTACCACAGCTGCTGGTTGATCGTTAACGGTAATGATAACCGTTGCATCACTACTCACACAAGGATCAACAGCCGCAAGGCTATAGGTAAAGGTGAAATCACCGGCAGCATGTCCGGCAGGATCAAAAGTACCAACGGCTAAGTTCACGGCTGCCGCATCAGGCGTACCAGCTGTTACCGCCCAAACGCCATCAGCGTCCGCTCCAGTAAGCAGCATATTCAAGTCGATCACATCCGTAGAAGAATTACAGACTTCCATATCAGAACCTGTACCCGCATTAACGGCTTCTTGGATATTTATCGTTTGTGTAGAAGAAGTCGGACAGCCATCAGGTGGTGTCGCATCTAAAGTGAAGATCAGTTCATAATCCCCTGCAGCCGAGCCATTGGCATCGAAGTTGGTCGCATCCAAAGTAGCCGTTGAGCCATCAGGAATAGTACCAAAACTCCAAGTACCCGCTTCTGTGGTGATGGTCAGATCCGCCAATGCGATCGTAGCCGCATCATTACAGAAAGGACCCGCACCTGTAGTTGCCACAGAAGGACAAGCACAATCTTCTACCAATACTTCTATTGTATAGCTTGGGTCCGTACAAGCAGGACCAGCGACGGCTAAGGTATAAGTGAAGTTATATAGCCCGGGCGTTGTGCCATCAAAATCCAAGTTCGGGAAGCTACCCGAAGCACCAGAGCCATCATCATCATTCCAAGCACCTAAGCCTAAACCGGTCAGGATCATATCATCGAAGTTCAAAGTTGAACCTCCATCTGTAGTATTACAAACATTGATGTTCGGTACTAAGTCAGCAAATGGCTGTTCACTTACGACTACGGTTACCACTTCATCATCAACGGCACAAGTAGTGACCGTATATAAGAATTCATAAGTATCACCAGTCTGTCCACTTGGGTTGAAGGTTCCTGCGAAAGCATCGAATGCGCCCGCATCAGGTGTACCACTCTGCAAGGTCCAAACACCGCCAGCATCCGCACCAGTCAACATTCCGTTCAAATCAATAAGATCTTCGGAAGAGTTACAGATTTCTGTAGAACTACCCGTACCTGCGGTAGGAGCAGCTTCAATGGTAACGGTCACACTTTCCACTGCATCCACACAAGGCGGGGTGGCAGTTAAGGTATAAGTGAAGGTGAATGCTCCACCTGGATGTCCCGCAGGATCGAAAGTAGCCCCAGCAGCATCAAATGCGCTTGCGTCTTCCGTACCGTCGGATGTCCAAGTTCCACCTGTTTCCGCACCATCCAGTAAGCTGTTCAGGTCTAATAGCGCAGTAGCATCATTACACAAGCTGATGTCAGAAGGTGTACCCGCATCTGGTGCATGTGCCACATTAACGAATACCTCTTCGGTGTCTTCCGGACAAGGGTCAACGCCTGTGACTGTATAAGTAAATGTTAAGCTGGCTACACTATGCCCACTTGGGTCGAATGTACCAGCGATCGCATCAAAAGTACCTGCATCAAGCGTACCATCGGTTAGTGTCCAAGCACCGCCCAAATCCGCATCTGTTAATAAACTTGCTAAGTCGACCAAAGCCGTTTGATCATTACAAATATCAGTAGGAGAGCCTGTACCTGCGGTCACTGCCGCACTTACTGCTATAGTTTGTGTAGAGAAGGTCGGGCAATCCGGATTATCAGGGGTTTCATCTAAAGTGAAGATCACTTCATAATCACCCGCTGGAGAATCCACTGCGGAGAAAGTAGTGCCTGTTATGGCAGCTGTACTTCCCGCAGGCGTTGTGCCTAAGGTCCAAGTACCCGCTTCTGTTGTTACCTGCATTGTTGTTAAGTCAACCGATGCATCACTATTACAAACAGGAGCTGTAGCCTGTGTTGCCACGGATGGGCAACCACAGTCCTCCACTAATACTTCAATCGTATAAGTTTCATCCGTACAAGGGTCGTTCGCACTTGTCGTCTCGTAGTTAAACTGATAAACACCAGGATCGTCCCCGTCAAAATCAACCGTAGGTGCCACAACATTACCAGAAGCCACATCTATCCAGTTGCCCGTCGCATTGCTGGAGATGATCAGATCATTCAGATTCACGATAGATCCATCCGCAGTAGCGTTACAAGCATTCGCGGTTGGTGTTAATTCTACTATTGGTTGTTCTTCCACATCAATAGATACTGTAGCAATTGCTTCGGTACATGGAGTAGCACCTGCAACTACATAATCAAAGCTATAAGTGCCTTCTACCTGACCTGTAGGGTCAAAAGTACCCGCAACAGCATCAAAGGAAGTGCCTGTAGGGAAGAAGCTAGATAAGTTAATGTCCCAAGTACCACCCACATCAGGCGAGCCGCCTAAAGTGGCGAAGAGGTCAATCAAACCGCCTGTATTACAGCTCACATCCGAGCCATTCTCGCCCGCATTAGGTGCAGGCACTACATTTACCGTTACCGTTGTTTCATCAGCAGGACAAATGCCACCCGAACTCAGTTCATAAGTAAAGCTATAACTACCAGCTGGGTGAGCAGCAGGATTAAAGGTCAAAGCTGTAGCATCAAAAGCAGAGGCATTCGGTGTATCTCCATCCGTAGAGATGCTCCAAGTACCGTCCATGGCATCCGCACCTGAGATCAAAGAAGGTAGATCCACCAAGTCGGTTTGGTCATTACAAACATCTATCGCCGAACCATCGCCCGCATTCGCTGGGGCGAAGACCGTTACACTAACATCTTCAGAATCACCCGGGCAAGCGATATTCGCAGGTAGGGTATAAGTGAAGGTATAAGTACCTGGAGTATTTAGAATCACAGTGAAAGTCCCACCCGTCGCATCGAAAGTACCTGCATCTTCCGTACCGTCAGAAGTCCACGTACCACCCGTATCCGCATCTGTTAATAAGTCGGCCAGATTGATCAAGGTTAATACATCATTACATACTTCCATTGAACTACCCGTACCTGCATCAGCAGGCTCAGATATATTAACAGTTACATCCGCTGTCGCATCAGGACATGCACCATTACCAGTTACTGTATAGGTAAAGGTGTAAGTACCTCCTGGATGAGCGATCACAAAGAATGAACCCGCAATAGGATCAAAAGTACCTGTATCAGGCAAGTCGCTACCAGCAGCTAAAGTCCATGCACCACCAGTATCCGCACCTGCTAATTGGGCAAACAGATCAACTGAGGTAGTTACGGAACCATCATTACAAACATCAATTGGTGTAGGTGTACCTGCGATCGGTAGCTCATCTACGGTGATGGTTACTATGGCTTCATCCACTGGACAAGGGTCAACAGCTGTTACGGTATAAGTAAATGTAAAGCTACCAGCAGCATGTCCATCAGGATTGAACGTACCCGCTGCCGCATCAAAAGCAGCCGCATCAGCTGTACCGTCCGAAGTCCATACCCCTCCAGTATCCGCTCCTGTTAATAAGGAGATGAGATCAATAGGCGTTGCTTGGTCATTACATACTGCTTGACCACCATCTTCACCCGCATTAACCGGTGCCTGAACTGGTATGATGATGGTTGTGAAATCTTCACAACCCACAGGAATAGGTCCGTCTAAAGTGTAAGTCAACTCATAATCACCTGCTGCTGCTCCGGTCACGTCAAAGGTCACCCCATCCGCTTGAATTACAGCTTCAGGAGTACCGGGTGAAGCGGTAATACTCCAAACACCAGGCTCTGTCGTAATTTGAATCGTTGTCAAATCCACTGTTCCCGCATCCGCACAAAGTACAGGAGGAACATCCATTGCTAAGCTTGGGCAGCTACAATCTTCGACTGTTATCGCTGCTTCTGTTAAAGCTTCTTCACAAGGTGGAGTTCCCGGCTCGATATAAGTAAACAAATAAGAACCAGGTGTAGAACCGTCGAAGTCGAGCATGGTGTCTGTTATAGTCGCACCCGTATCATCGGTCCAGTATCCGTCCGCACTCGGCGATAGTGTGGCTAAATCTATAGTAGAACCACCATCAGTTGTATTACAGACTACTGTAGGCGGAATAAAACCCGCTGGAGGCGGAGGAACAACTTCAAGAATAATTTCAAAAGGTTCACTCGGACAACCATCTATAGTAGCAGTTACCGTATAGGGGCCTGCCTGTGTATCCGAGACATCCGTAATAGTGACTTCGTCACCAGTATATGCAGTGCCATCCGGCCCCACCCAGTCAAAAGTCACGTCAAATCCCGTATAGCTGATCGCGGTCAAAGTCGCATCACCGCCTTCACAAGCAGGATCAGCAGAACCATCTATAGTAGGTATCGCAGGATCTGTAATGGAGACACTTGCTTCCGCATCACAACCGTTCGCATCTGTTACCGTAACACTGTAATCGCCAGCGGTAAGCGTAGTAGGGTTGGCGATACCATCTAAGGCATCATCACTCCAATCATAAATAAAATCAGGGTCACCTCCTGTCGTCTCTACAGTAATGGTCGCATCAGCAGCACCATTACAAGAAGGTAAAGTAGGCGTTAAAGTGATTTCTAAAGGAGAGGCTATACCAACGATCTCAATATCTAATTCCTCTTCAAAGCATCCTCCTTCATCTGTTACAGTTACGCTGTAAAAGCCAATCGCTAAGCCTGTAGGATCTTCAATACCATCAAAGGCATCATCGCTCCAATCGTAGCTCACAGTTCCAAAAGGATTCCCTCCTACAGTCAGGTCAATATTACCACCACTACCATCACACTCTATTGGAACAGGAATAGCCGCTAAGGTGATAATGATCTCTTCAATGGTAAACATCGCCTCTGCTTCACAGCCATCATCATTGGTGAAAACCACAGAGTAATCACCAGGTGTGTCAACGGTTATAGCGGTAGTCGTTTCGCCCGTATTCCATAAGAAACTACCGGTCGCTCCACCTCCAGGCACTGCATTTAGAATAGTTGAGCCACCCGTACAGAAAGCAGGCGGGCCAACGATATCAACCGTAGGCAAAGGCGCCATAGTGATCGCGACAGGCGCACCATCAGAACAAGTACCATCGTCAACATCTAACCAGAAAGTCACATCGCCTGTGATGACCTGCTCTGTAGGGATAGGTGTCCCCCCTTCGACATCCAGCCAAGTCACCGTGCCTGTGATGCCTGTTGTTAAAGTTGTAAGATCCAAGGTATCCCCATCACAAACCAAAGGAGGTGTGATCGTAAATACAGGAAGTGCATTAATTGTGATCGTCACCATTACCGGCTCACTCTCACAGCCATTATCATCTGTTTGACTTACCCAGTAATCAGTCGTACCAACCACTGTATTATCCACATAGCTGGTAAGGTCGAGCGGATTCGAAAAGCTGAAAGGTGTCGTAGGCGTAGCAGCAGGATCCGCATTATACCAAGATATACCCGTTGCACCAGCACCTAAGGTAATCTCTAATGGATCTAATGGATCATTCTGGCAATAGGTTGGACCCGTAATGACAGGAGGATCAATATTCGGCGGTGCTGAAATTGTAACTGTGGTTTCCCCTGTACAACCTGCGGCATCAGTAACCGTTAAGCTGTAATCACCTGCTAATAGATCGACCTCATCAGGCGTGTCGCCTATCGCAGTGGGTCCGGACCAAGTGTACATATACGGTTCCGTACCACCCGTTACTGTTGTCGTCAGACTGCCACTAGGCACACCGAAACACAGTGCGTCAGTTGGGCTAATAACAGGTGTTACAGTAATCAAACTTATTGTGGCCGAGCCATCTACAGTACCCGGACAACCATCACCACTATCAACAGATACCAAGGTATAAGTACCCGCATCGGCAACTGTCAAGCTGAAAGGATTATCCGAAGTAGTCACCGCAGGTTGCGCAGCACCATCCAAAGCATAGACCACCTCCCAGGGAGCAGTGGTCACTGCATCAAAAGTTATTGTAAGGTCAAAAGTATTACTACCATCATCACAAATCTCACCTGTGCCACTGATCGTAGCTGTGGGCGGAGGCACCAATGCGATCTCTATAGTCTCTTCGACCACACAAGGATCAATGATCTGGTAAGTGATCGTGATCGGACTTGTAGCCCCATTAGCGATAGCATCCACAGGATCAAAAGCACCAGATACAGGATTAGTCACACCTGTACCAATCCAAGTACCACCCGCAGGCGTTGCGGTTAAGGTTATAGGAGCACCATCTTCACAAACCGGATCAACAGGATCGATAATAACATCGGGAACAGGCGTTACATTCACGGTAAAATCCGCCTCAGCCGTATTGCCGCATAAATCCGTTACTGTTACAAAATAAGTTTCCGGTCCAACAATAGGAGACACATCAATATCATTGGTGGTTTCACCCGTTGACCATTCGTATTGATAAGGGAAGAAACCGACCAGACCACCGACCGCACTTGCGATCAGAGTAGATGTTTCCCCAGGGCATATTTCATCGTCTCCTGAGATCGTCGCGTCCAGAGGCAGATAATCGTAAATGAATAACTCAGTGGGTTCCGGAGGAGTCTCACAAACACAACCAATATTGAGGATCTGTATACTCACTGTCTCTACTCCCTCTGGAATAGCATCACCTAAAGCTTCGATGTAGATATAAACAAATTCTTCACCAGCAGGAATCGTAACGGTGGTAGTAGAAGTTAAGTCAATAACCGCCCCGGATTCATCCGTTGCGATATAATCTACTCCTTCCGTAGCAGTTCCAGCCACATCAATCTCCAATACAACATCTTCGCTAAGGTCGGTCAGGTCAGAACGCTCGAAACGGATAAAACCATTCACACAATCTTCCAGCGTATTCGCTGTTCCTTCTCCTGTATCATCACCCGCTGTAGCCGTACCACCGCCAATATCGAAACTACCCGCTTCTAAGAGTACTACTGAATCGAATATAGAATCCGAACCATCAGCGATCGCGATTTTGATGTGATAGGTTTCACAAGGAATCACCGTCGCCTCAGCCACCAATGGCACGGTATAACCGTCCATAACAAATTGATTACCCGTATTGGCCACATAATAAGCCGCATTGGTCGTATTGTTCACCGTATTAATGGAAACCGGAATACCACTACCGGGAAGCGTAGCAATATTGATCGCGCCATCCGCATAGGGACCCGCAATGCCCGGACCACTCAAAAAGAAGCCGAACACATCATTGTAGGCTGTACCCGCATACTCCGGGTACTCCTCAGAAGCGAAAATGTAGTTGAATTGGACAAAGTCCGACTGCGGAATAAAGTCGAACTCGAAAATACAAGCATCGTTCACCCCAACACTTGAGATACTTGCCAGATCAGGATCCGTACCCCCCGAAGAGTTGCCACTGGAAAAGAAACCAGCACCGCCCGGATTATTGGAGGTAGCAGCAAAACCAGTACTCATAAGGATCCCTTCATCGAATAGGGTACCCCCTCCACCATTAAAGTAGGCGACGGAATTCGCATCACCAGCGTAGGTAAAGTTTTCAACCAACTGACAATCACCAGCAGCGATGAAAATGTCTTCGACCAATTCAAGAGGAGTGTAGGTTTGGTCGATATTGATTTGCGCTTGTAAGAGGGTACTGCCACGGAAGAACAGTACGCAAAGCAATACTAGCAAGCGCAGACGTAGGCGTATAGGTGAGCTCATAGGCTACAAATTTGTGATTGAGTAGGGCTTTCACTGTAAATGGAGAACAATTAAACCCTATTTTTTAGACGTAATTACGATAGGCGAACACGATTTCGTACGACTGGCGGGAGCCAGATAATGAATAAAACCAGATAGTATTTGATAAGGGAGCGATATGCAAGAGATGCTACAACTTGCAAAAATGTTGTCTGAATGACCGATCACTCAACTCCATTAGAGAGAAATCAGATCAAGCTTACCAAAACATGAATATTAAAAAAAGAATGGATAATTTCCTTTTCCATACACACCCTCCATATAACCAATTGCTTTTCCATTAGAACTTATCAAGTCCAGCATATTAAGTGTTATTTAAAAGAAGGTTTCCTAAAAATAAAGTTTTTTCCTTTAAATCATATTCAGACGCATTAAAAAAACAAGCCATTATGTTAGCTATTACATCTGATTTTCAAACAATTGATTCAACAAACCCATTATGAATCAATGGGCGCGTACCCGCCTGCGGCAGGGTACCGGGCTATCCGTTCTTATTAAGCGCACTGCCTGGCGGTTCGTTGCTGCCTGTTGCGGTGGCTACCTCTGGGCCGCCCCCGCAACAGGCGCACTCACTCGCCATGCAGCACACTTAATACCACTCCTATCCCTCGCGCAGGGTCTCATTTTAAATGATGAATGCTCTAATCGAGGTGATTTATGGTTTCGTTACAATAATTCCGGACTGAACTTTTCTATATTTTTTGCTTGTAGTGCTTTTTCAAATTTTGCTCGTGTAGTATCGAGCCAAACGATCGCTGCTTTTTTGCCTGCTTCTAAAGTGCCATAGTCTTGATCTATATTCAAAAAGCGAGCACCATTGATCGTTGCCCAGCCTAATAATTCGTCAAAAGTAATCTCTTTGGTTTTCTTAAAGATCAGCGACATCTCCTCCCAAATGGATAAGCTGTGATTGGATGCCAAACTGTCCGTACCTAAAACGAGGCGGTCAGAGGATTCTGCAATAAAATGCTTGAAATCCGGTAAGTTCCGCTCTATATACCAATTCGCTCTTGGACAAAAACACCACCAGAGATCGCTCAACTGCGCATTTGCCCAGACCAAATCCTCTTTGGTCGTAAACGTATTGTGTACCAGCAACAATCGGGTATTCGGGTCGCTAAGCTGAGCAATCGTGCTATAGATGGATGGTCGCCCCGTTGCTTGGAAAATATCAGATAGCTCAATACCCAGTGTTTTGTAAAAGTCCACAAAGTCACCCGTTCCACTTTCAAACAACTGCTGTTCTGCTTGTGATTCTTGATTATGAATACTCAGTATAGGCTGCCCTAGTTTGGTGTTCACTTCCTGCAAGCCCATAAAAAGCTCCTTGGAGACGGAATAGGGCGCATGCGGGACCAGACTAATATGCTGTTCACTTGCCCAATCTTGCAATACCTCTTTGGCGCGTTCCACCTCTGGCAATGCTCTTTGCGGAGACAATCCCAAACATTCCACAAAAGTGTGATAGTGAATGTTAGATCTTTTTTTCTGTGCGAAGCTATTTGATACATTACTGATGTCTCCTACTGCTATAATTCCGTTTTGGAACATTTCCTCATCGGCCGCTTTTATGGCGGTTTGGATCTGTTCCTCCGTGAACTCTTGGCGAAGCTTAGCGATCGGGCGAACGAAATCTACTAAGCCTGTCGCCTCTGGTATATGTCCTTTGAGGTGGGAAAGCTCTAAGTGGCAGTGCGCATTGATGAAAGCAGGGCAAAAGACGCCTTCTTTTTTTTCTACACCTTCAACATAGCTTCCTTCTGGGGCAACTTCCTTTATGCGTTCGCTCGCTTCGTCGACCACAAGGATGCCATTGTTCAAAGGTTCACCAGAATTGGTATAGATGATATCTGCCTGTAATTTGCGCATATTCTTTTGATCAAGACCTCAACATCCACTTGGCGATCTCTCTGAAAGTTACTTTTTTACCGTACATGAGGATCCCCACTCTGTATATACGGGCAGCCAACCAAACGAAGAATACTACGCCTAAGATCATCAGCACCATAGACAATAACAGCTCCCATAGTGGCACACCGAAGGCCATTCGCGCTGGCATGATGATGGGTGCCGATAATGGACAAATAGAAGCCCAAAAAGCGAGGCTGGTATTGGGGTTCTCCATCATTCCGATCAGTATAAATAGCGAAAGCAGTACGGGTATACCAACAGGTATGGTCAGTATCTGTGCATCCGATTCGTCATTTACAGCGGATGCTAAGCCTGCGAACAGAGCCGCATAGACGAAATAACCTGTGATGAAATAGAAGAAAAAGGCAAGGGTGATCATACCCAATGGCAATTGAGAGATCTGCTCGGTCATGGATTCAACCATCTCCATGATTTCTTGACTATCAGCCGAAGAGGCTTCCATGGCCATACCAGTTGAACCGGGATCTACCATACCCGCTAAAAACAGACTGGCGAATATATTGATCCCTAAGAAAACAAATGCCCAGATAGCGAATTGAGTGACTCCAACTGCCCCGACCCCCATGATCTTGCCCATCATGAGTTGAAAGGGACGTACGGAAGATAGAATGACCTCAACGATCCTATTGGTTTTTTCTTCCATGACGGAGCGCATGACCATGCTTCCGTAAATGAAAATGACAAAGTACATGAGCATACCCATTGCAAAGCCCACTCCAGTTGCGGTAGCGGTGCTAGCAATGTCCTCGTCCTCATCTCCCGCTTCGCTAGAGCGTTCTTTAATGTTCACGCTGAGTCCTTTCACCTTCTTGAAATCGTCCGGCTTCCAACCAAGTTCTTCGATCTTATATTTGGTGATCTGCTTTTTCAGCCGACTCTCGATATAAGCTTTATTGGATACACCCAATAGTTTGTCAGAGTAGTAGTCGACTTTAGGTATACGATCTTTCTGTAGCTTGCCAATGGACAGTACTCCGTCAAAACCCGCACTTGTATAGTCGCTTTTTAATTCTTCAAGCGTTTGATCCGCTTTCACGAACACCATACTGTTATTACCTGGGATGATGATCTTTTCATTCTGATCCACAACCGCGATTCTCATTTCTTCACCACCTTTGCTCAGCATGATGACCAAAACTGGCAGTGTGTATAGAAAAAGTATGCTCAAGGGCACTAATAAGGTGAGTATAATGAAGGACTTCTTTCTTACTCGTGTCAAGTACTCTCGCTTAAAGACTAACCATATCTTATGCATGCTCATTAGTTTCATCAGGTGAAGGAGAGGAAAGAAGATCAGTCGAAGACAGGTCAGCGCGCTTGGCTTCTGTTGCTCCATTTACTTGTGCGATGAAAATCTCGTTCAAGGTGGGTAGGATCTCTTCAAAGCCATTGATGGGCAGCTGCTGTCGTAAAAGGTAATTGAGTGCAACATCCGCTTGCTGCCCTTGGTGGAGTTGAAGCACAATAGACCCTCTATCGGCTGCTGTGCTGATCACATTAAAAGGAGCAGCAGCTTGCCAGTCATTGATTTCTAATGCGAGAGGCAATCGGAAAGTGCATCTGTATTGATTGGATTTGAAGCGCTGCTTCAAGCCAGCTACTTCACCAGATAGAATTACCTCCCCTTGATTGATGAGTGCGATCTGTTCACAGACCTCTTCTACTTGCTCCATACGGTGTGTAGAGAAAAGTATAGTAGCCCCCTCTTGTTTCAATTCATAGATCTGATCCTTGATCAAATTGGTGTTAATAGGGTCTAAACCTGAAAAGGGTTCGTCTAAAATGATCAACTTAGGTTCATGTATCACAGTGGCGATGAACTGTACCTTCTGCTGCATCCCTTTGGATAACTCATCGACCTTTTTATCCCACCAATCGCTGATCTCGAATTTCGAGAACCATTTGTCGATCTGTTGCTTGGCTTTATCGGCAGGCATTCTTTTCAGGCGAGCCAAATAAAGTAGCTGTTCGCCGACCTTCATTTTCTTATAGAGTCCTCTTTCCTCCGGCATATAACCAATATGAGCCGGACGATCGCTTGCGGATACATCGCGAAGTACGATCTGTCCACTATCTTGATACAAGATATTGGTGATCATACGTATAAGGGTGGTTTTACCTGCCCCATTAGGACCAAGTAAACCAAAGATCGTTCCTTCTGGCACTTCCAAGCTGATGTTATTTACCGCTCGCTTATCACCATAGGTCTTGATCACATTTTGAATGGATAACAATGACATGCTAGGTTAGTAGTCTGATCAACTGTTTTCTTACATCCTAAAAACAACTTAGCCTATTGATAGGGCGATCATGAGTACCCGAACAAAAGTCATTTTTCGAAGTTTCAGC
This sequence comes from Bacteroidota bacterium, assembly GCA_020631675.1. Lineage (GTDB taxonomy): Bacteria > Bacteroidota > Bacteroidia > Chitinophagales > UBA2359 > JAHDGT01. The sequence continues at coordinate 6,114 of JAHDGT010000019.1, read as the reverse complement.
TGTAATGCGAGTTCTTTCACCAATATTGGAACTATCTGATGTACAAGCTTTCAGCAAGAAGAATCATAGCTCACTCTATGTAAATACTAAGGATATAAGAATATTAAAATCAGCAAGTATTTGTCTATCTATAAAAAAGTCATAGTAGCTCCTTGTAAGAAAGCCAAAAACATCTCATATTTGCGAATAATTCACGCTAACTAGTCCTTTCGTTACCAATTGTGTTATGGTGAAGCGTTTTTAAGCCATTATAACACCCTATTCAGTTAGCGTTTGATTATCAGGTCTTCGCAACAACGATCTCGATTGTTCTCCTACCCCAAAAGGAGTTTCCGAAATTCCACAGCTAAGATCTCACTGAAACAGCTACTAAATTTTCGATAACACTGTACGTTTTCCCTATTTTGGTAAAAACGTACTTGCTGGTGTCTTTTCATTTACTAAGCATCTATGGACGGCCTGTTTTTTGCAGTTCTAAATAGTCTAGCTTAATGAATTTTGAACATACTCGGCTGTTCAGCACTATATTCCGCTCAGGGCTTTTTCGGTGATGTTTCTTTAAGCGTATCCGAATAGAGAAAAGGCTTTTATTCAAACTAGAGCCTGTCACTCAGGTAACTTTAAAAAAGTCCTTTGTTCTACATTGTTTTTAGCTGATAATGAATTCCATTCAGCATCAGCACACCTCACAATTAGGAAGCTTTATGATGTCTAAAACACTTGAAGCTGTTTGGGAGAGCTGTCTAAACACCATACGTCAGCACGTCAACCAGCAAAGTTTCAAAACTTGGTTCGAACCTATCCGTCCCGTTAAATTGGACGGGCAGGTTCTGACCATTCAAGTGCCTAGTCAATTCTTTTATGAATGGCTGGAAGAGCATTATGTTGCGTTATTAAGAAGAACCATCACGAAAGAATTGGGCGCACAAGCCCGTTTGGAGTATCAAATCGTGATCGACAAGCCATCTATTCCGGATCGCCAGAGAAGCGAGCAAGTTCATTCCAAGACCAGAGCAAGCAATACATCAAACAATACTCCTGTTAATGCAAGTACCGGGCTAGTGCAAATGAGTAAGGGGAATGGTCGCTCAAATGATACCATTCGCAACCCCTTTGTCATCCCCGGAATCAAAGACATTAATATAGAGTCCAACTTGATTGATGACTACACCTTTGCGACTTATGTGGAAGGTGAATGTAATCAATTGGCTCGTTCGGCTGGTGTCGCGATCGCTAAGAACCCGGGAGGTACCGCTTTTAACCCTTTGGTCATTTATGGTGGCGTTGGCTTGGGTAAGACTCATTTAGCCCATGCTATCGGCAATGAGGTAAAAGCTAAAATGCCGAATAAGCGCATTTTGTATGTCTCCTCTGAAAAATTCACAAATCAGTTCATTGATGCGGTCCGAAATGGTTCAATCAATGATTTCATGCACTTTTACCAACTCATTGATCTCTTGATTGTTGATGATGTGCAATTTTTCGCAAACAAAGACCGTACACAGGACATCTTCTTTCACACCTTCAATCACCTTCATCAATCAGGTAAGCAAATCATATTGACTTCCGATCGAGCACCGAAGGATCTAGAGGGTATGGAGGAACGTTTATTATCTCGTTTCAAGTGGGGTTTAACCGCTGACTTACAAGTGCCCGATCTGGAAACACGTATAGCGATCCTAGAGAAAAAACTATATGCGGATCATATGGATATTCCTAGACCCGTTGTTGAATATGTTGCTTACCATATTAGCACCAATGTTCGCGAGATGGAAGGAGCACTTATCTCATTGATCGCACAGTCATCTCTCAATAATAAAGAGATCACGATGGAGCTAGCGAAGAACATCGTTAGAAAGTTCGTGCGTGATTTCAGTAGAGAAGTTTCTATCGAAGTGATTCAGCAGACCGTTAGTGAATACTTTAAGGTGCCCTTGGAAACGCTTAAAAGCAAGACCAGAAAAAGAGATGTGGTACAAGCCCGCCAAATCTCCATGTACTTATCAAAGAAGTTCACAGAAAACTCATTGAAAGTAATTGGTCAGCATTTCGGCGGTAGGGATCACAGTACCGTTATTCATGCCTGCCAAGCCGTACTTAACCTAATGGAGACGGATCGCCATTTCCAGGATGATGTGATCACGCTACAAAAGCAGTTATCAATGCGTATGTAGTACATGCCAACTTGGATTGAGGGTGCGTATGGTACGTTCTTGACTCCTTGTTTTCCGACAAACAAAAACCCCCGATTGAAAATGAATTTCAATCGGGGGTTTTTGTTTGTATTATTTCAAGATCATCAAGCTGTAGTACTCGTTGATCGGCGACGGCTTCTACGCTTTGCCCAAATATTGCTGTGGTGCGGCAATATTCTCCAGATCAACTGCGCTAAATCTTTATTACGGTTATTGAATCTGAACTCCAACTCTTTGAGATAGAGATAGGCATACTCCTCTTTTACGCCATAGAATTTTGTCAGTTTTTCTTTAGCGTAAGTCAAGAAAGATTCAATCGTATTTAACTTGCTGAGTTCCTCCGCACTTGCATCTTGTAACGCATTGGCTAAGGCCTCAGCTGCGGTTAACTGCTTCACTTCTCCTTCTTTGCCCTCTTCCGTTTCACTTTCAGCCCCTGGGATATCCATTGCTTCAACAAAAGTCTTAGCATTCCCAACAGAAAGCTTGAAAAGTGCATCCGCTTCGTTCTGATCGAAAATCAATCCTTGGTTCTTATGCCAACCAAACAGGTATTGTGCTTCGCTGTCCGACGCGTTCTTATGGTATTGCAGTTGAAGCTCTTGGTAATCTGCTACTGCTTCTCGAATGATACGATAATACTTATTTACCGTATTTCGATTCACTTTTAATTTTCGAGAAGTTTCTGTAGCTGTCATCTCGTTTGAAAAACAAGATATGAGTTTCTTAATATAGTATTTACTAAGTCCGTTCATGGTAATCTGCTCTTTGGATGTGGTGTTCAAGAAATTCGCTTAATTGCACGCAATAGATTTTCGTTGATATAAAATCGACGAGAAGAATATCACGCATTAGAAGGTGTAGCGACAAATCATGAGGTAGTGGTGTTAGGGTAGTGTCGAGCGATATTTTCCTAGCAAGCGATCTTAGGAAAGTTTTGCATTAACATGCTACAAATATAGTCAAGAACTATGCCAATGCAAGCTTTTTGTCATTTTTTTGTCATGAAAAAATGACACATAACAATACCCCAACACGCAAAAGCATACCAGAATCAGTAAAAACTATTGAAAATCAGTTAATTACGGTCAAAATTATCATTTTTTACTATTGTCACAGCAAACGACTTCATCACAAACAAATCACGAAAACATCATTTCATCGTCAGGGATTTACAAGAATAGCCAAGACAAGTGAAGTGATTTAATGCAAAAGGCACTGAAATACAATTAATTTTAAATGATTTAATATTGTCATGCATTGTAATTATTGAGTTTATTTCTCCAAATTTTTCTATTACTTGATTACATTTATCAGCATTCATTCTTATATCAAAATCTCCAGTCATTACATCCCACATCACGATCTGTGTCATGGCATCTGCATCTATGCCTAACAAAGAGGGATGCTCCTGTAACATTTTCACTTGTTGTCGCTTTATTCTACCATAAGGCGGGCGAAACAAAGGGGATTTAGTCAAGGCACCACATTTTTTCACATCAGCTAAATATTTAGCGGTCTCTGTTTTCCACCCATCTAAATGACTGTAGGTATGATTGCCTACAGCATGTCCTTCATTCAAAATTCTTTCGAATAAACTTGGATGTTTTTCAATTTGTTTGCCCAAACAAAAGAAAGTGGCATGGGCTTCATACTCCCCTAACTGATCTAAAATAAAATCAGTCACTTCGGGAGTTGGACCGTCATCAAAGGTGAGGTAGATGTTTTTCTCCTTTCCTTGCTGCGGGCCGGTCCAGATGAACTGAGGAAAGCAGTGTTGTATCAGTTTTGGTATGTGATGCAGATAGTACACAACAGTGATATAGTGGCGATGCTCGATCAGGCCTTTGCACCAAATTTCTCTTTAAGCAGGTCTTGTAAGGCGAACATTTCGTCACGCAGACGAGCCGCTTCCATGAACTCTTGGTCTTTTGCGAAAGCCTGCATTTTCTTCTTGGTATCTTGAATGGCTTTCTCCAATTGTGGCTTGCTCATATATTGTACGACAGGATCAGCCGCCGCATTGAGCATATTCTCTGGCTCAACATAAGCCTTGCCTTTTTCTGGCTGCTGCTCTCTGATACTAAGTATACCCGACTGCTCTAAAATCTGCTCTTTGCTCTTGTGTACCGTTTTAGGCACTATGCCATGCTCTTCATTGTAGGCGATCTGTTTATTTCTTTTTCGAGTTGTTTCATCTATCGTTGCCTGCATGGAGCGGGTCACTTTATCAGCATACATAATCACCAATCCGTTCTCATTACGGGCAGCCCTACCCGCAGTCTGCACAAGTGAACGTTCATTACGCAGGAAGCCTTCTTTATCGGCATCTAATATGGCGACCAAAGAAACCTCTGGTAAATCCAATCCTTCTCTTAGCAAATTCACACCGATTAAAACATCGAACTCTCCCAAGCGTAGGTCGCGGATGATCTCCACCCTTTCCATTGTATCCACCTCACTGTGAATGTAACGGCAACTGATATTTAGACGGGTGAGGTATTTAGTCAGTTCCTCGGACATGCGCTTGGTGAGGGTGGTGACCAGCACTCGTTCTTGTATCTCGATCCTTTTATTGATCTCGCCCACCAGATCATCTATTTGATGCATACTCGGACGTACCTCAATAGGAGGGTCTAATAGTCCGGTTGGACGAACGATTTGTTCCACAACCACTCCTTCACTCTGTACCAGTTCATAGTCGGCAGGTGTGGCCGACACATAAACCGCTTGATTGACCAGTTCTTCGAACTCTCCGAAGTTAAGCGGTCGGTTATCCATTGCGGAAGGGAGACGGAAGCCGTATTCCACCAGATTCACTTTACGCGAGCGGTCGCCCCCGTACATACCTGATATTTGAGGGATGGTGACATGGCTCTCATCCACGAAAAGCAGGTAATCATCCGGGAAGTAATCCAGTAAGCAGAAGGGGCGTTCACCCGGGTTGCGGCGATCCAAGAAGCGGGAGTAGTTCTCAATACCTGAACAGTAGCCGAGTTCTCGGATCATTTCCAGATCGAAGTTCACTCTTTCCTCTATGCGTTTAGCTTCTAGGAACCGACCTTCTCTTTCGAAATACTTTTTTTGCGCCATCATTTCATCCTGGATCTCGTGCAGGATCTTGACGAATTGGTCTTGAGGGGCGATGTATAGATTGGCTGGGAAGATGGCGATGCTTTTCACGCTCTCAATGCGCTTGCCGTTTTGTGGGTCAATGCGCTCGATCTCTTCTATTTCATCACCGAACATAGTAATGCGCCATGCGATGTCTCCATAGGGTGGGAAAATATCTATTGAATCGCCTTTTACTCGAAACTGCGCACGCTCCAAATCTATTTCGGTTCTGGAATAGAGGTTCCGCACCAGCCCCAGCAGCAATTGGTTTCTACTGATGGTGTCGCCCTCATGAATGCGCATGATATTCTCCTTGTACTCGGCAGGGTTACCCATACCGTAGATGCAAGATACCGATGCGACAACCAGTACATCTCTTCTACCGCTCATCAGAGAACTCGTGGTGCGTAGACGGAGTTTCTCTACTTCTTCATTGATCGCAAGGTCTTTTTCTATGTAGGTGTCGGATACCGGCACATAGGCTTCGGGTTGGTAGTAGTCGTAGTAGGAGACGAAGTATTCTACCGCATTATCAGGAAAGAACTGCTTGAATTCACCATAGAGCTGGGCGACCAGCGTTTTGTTATGGCTCAAAATAAGGGTTGGCTTTTGAATCTCTTGGATCACATTGGCCATGGTGAAGGTTTTACCCGAACCCGTAACCCCTAATAAGGTCTGCGCTCGATCCCCTCTTCTTATACCTTCTGTTAGTTGACGGATGGCTTCTGGCTGATCCCCCATAGGGGTGTATTCGCTCTTTAACTGAAATTCCATAGCAGTGTATTTAGTACCAAGACCTGAGACT
>JAHDGT010000018.1 GCA_020631675.1 Bacteroidota bacterium | reverse complement strand
ATCAGAGAACCCCATTGGACCAGTGATATTTTGAAACAGTATTGGTAGATAAACAGGATTCAAAGCTCGACCTCGCGTAAGGGATAGGAGTGGAAATGAGGGGGCTAAGGAGCGCCCTGAGCGGCGGGCTAAAAAGGCGGCCCAGAGGTAGCCATTTTTAGCCCTGCCAGCGAAGCAGCGAACAGCCGCCGAATTGGAATGGATAGCCCGGTGACCTGCCGCAGGCGGGCATACGCCCTGAAAATTATTCGCAATATTGATAAATAGCCATTAATTTGGCCGTGGACAGCTATTCTGCTTGTCAAGCTCACCTATTATTATTTACATTTTGAAAACGAAAATTTTTGCCTTGCTGCAGATTGTCTTGATCTATGTGATCATTGGGTTCTGTGGTTATTGTACTTATTCTGTTTTAGCGGATCATGGCGAGCTAAAAGCTTTTCTTGGGGCGGATATTGTAATGACCGTTGCTTGTTTTGTCTTTTCTGTTTTAAAGCGGAACAGTTCTGTTTATGATGCGTATTGGAGTGTTATTCCGTTTTTCTTTGTATTGATGTGGTGCTATCTACATCATGGAAGCATTGGTTTCTTTGAGTATATCGCACTAATTGGAGTCAGTTTATGGTCTTGGCGATTAACGCTGAATTGGGCAAGGGGCTGGCAGGGTTTTTCACATGAAGATTGGAGGTATAAAGACCTTGCTGAGCAAACGAAAGCTTTTTACCCATTGGTGAATTTTTTCGGCATTCATTTATTCCCGACCCTATTGGTATTTGGAGGGATGTGGCCGCTGTTTTACCTTTTTGAAGGAAGTGGGGGAGATGGTAGCTTCTCTTTGTACCTATTAGGGATTGCTAGCATGCTTTTGGGTACTTACTTAGAGTATACGGCTGATAATGCTTTGGCGAAATTCAGAAAAAGACCGGATCCTAAACAGGAAGATTTATTGAATAAAGGAATTTGGGGCGTGGTGAGAAATCCGAATTATCTAGGAGAGCTGCTCTTTTGGTTGGGCTGTTTTTTAACGGCTCGCTCTTATGGTGCGCCTTGGTATACGGTCGCGGGCTTTGCGGCCATGTTGGCTTTATTCACTTTTGTATCTCTACCGCTTAAAGAGAAAAGGATGGCAAAACGCAGGCCTGAAGCCTTTGAAGCGTATAAGCGAGAAGTACCTATGATCATGCCGTGGTTCAAGCGGAGAAAGCGGGAAGAAGATTAGATTTTATTTCGGACGATTCTTACGCAGTTCATCATAATAATCGGCAAGGCTATCATCTAAGATGCGGTCTTTATAGGTTTGAACAAAAACGCCTAAGAGTACGAGCAGTGTACCCAAGCAAATGAACAATAAGAGGCGTGCATTGGCCATGTGTGTGATGCGAGCGTAAAGTGTGGCGAGTGCAAGCCACACCCACAAAAACTTGAAGACATCTACATGGTCTTTGATGTGCTTTTGCGAGAAAGCATAAGTATATAATAGACCTGATAAAAGCAATACTACTAGAACTATCCATTGGGCATAAGGCCAGCGCATCATCCAGAATAAACCACCGATCATCCACAAGCTGGCTGCCGCGTTGGTGATGCGGTAACCCAATGAACTGTGAAAGGTGTGCCCGTTCCTGATCATTAACGATAAGCTAGAGAACAAGAACAGGAGTATGGAGATGCTGAGGATATTGTCTGCTTGTAAGTCTTTTTGCGCGAAATTCAGCCCTATGCTGATCAAAGCGAAGAGAAGAGACAAACCGATCAGCACCAAGTAGTGAACGTTTCTCATTGCGACTAAGATAAAAGGTTTATCACTTAGTCACTGTCGGTTAAGTGCAACAAAACTATTCTTTCATGATCATTTCAACGAACTGCTCGTTAGCTGTTATGGCATGAATGAGATAGATGCCAGGCAGTTCTTCCCGCATGTCTATTTGAATGGTAGCACCGGCTACTTGTAAATTATTGTGTTGCTGTAAAACCCTTCCTTGTAAGTCGCATACCAAAAGAGAAGTAATGTCTGACTCCCCGTAGGCCGCATTGGTCATGTATACGAAGTCAGTAGTAGGGTTAGGGTAAAGTGCGATGATGGTCTCACTATGCTTGTAAGCAGGGTCTAAGAAACTGCTCACATAAACATCAACATAGCCCAGATCACCTTCTTCGTAAATGCCCATATCTGTACCTACCGGCCAAACGATCACAACATTTTTAATGTCAGGAACGAATAAAGGTGCATTGGTAGGCAGCATGATTTCAAAATAGCTGCTATCGCCAGGAGCCAAGTAAGTAGCTGCGGTCACCACACCATCGATAGCTGTGGAGGCTGGATCAATGGTCGAGATGTCATCTGTTAAAACACTGTAATTCAGTCGCAACAACTCATCATAAGGCTCATCGCCAAAATTGTACACATAACCCGCCACCACTAAAACATCATCATTGCGAACGGTGTCCACTACCGTTTGAATCTCCACACTCAGTTCGGAATAGCTTTCGTCAGCAAATTCGTCATAGTAATAATCGTAACCTTCCCAAAAATGGTCTTCATCCTCACCATTGATCTCCGCCATTTCGATGAACTCCTCTAAGGTTTCCTCATCTTCGTCAATGGCTTCATAACCCAGATCATAGACCTCAAAAAACTCTAATTCAGTATCCTCGTCATAGCCCTCTTCATAGTAGATGTCAACAGCTATGTCATATATGTCTTCAAAGAACTCGTTATACAAATCACTTTCTTCATAAATCCAAGTGTAAGCAGTGAATTCCGCATGTTCAAAAATGTTCTCGTATTCCTCAAAAGGAAGTTCCTCTTCATTATCATCAAAATAAGCATCCTGATAGCCTAAAGTGAACTCTAAGGCATAGGTGGGTACATAGTACTCTTCATAAATTTCAACTAATCGATTAGCATATCCATCAGCGTATGTGTTCGCGAAGTCTTCTTCACTTTCAATGAAATCAGCAAATACATGAACGGTACCAACCATCAAAAGAAGGCAGTACAATGCAAGGAGTTGGAGTGGACGCTTGGATTGGATGAAAGACATAGAATTGGCGTGTTTGTCCTATAATAACCCAAAGATAGCGGACTGAATACGATAAATGTTGTAATATTGCACTCAATCTTACATATTCAAAGTGTAAAATAGTGCGAAATATCTTCCAGATCGTTCAACGATTGACCAAAGAGGAAAAGCGAAACTTCAAGCTATACCTGAGCCGCATAGAAACCAAAGAAGACAAGCGGGTAGAGCTGTTGTTCGATGAAGTTGACAGTATGGATCACTCAACTGATGATGAGCTTTGGAAAACGCTCTACCCCAATGGCAGTAAAAATGCGTATTACCGCCTGAAAAACAGACTGATCGAGGATCTGGAACGAAGCCTACTTTTACTGCACCACCATCAAGATGATGTGGCAAAGATCATGGATCAGGTACAAATGGCCAATTTATACCGCTATAAAACGCTTAACGAAGATGCTTTTCATTTATTGAAAAAGGCAGAAAAAAATGCCATACAATTACAGCGTTACGACCTTTTATGCTCTATTTATGAAGAGGTGACGGCCTTGGGAATGGTGTACGATAAAATACCTTTAGACACTTATTTAGAGAAGCAGTCCCGAAACTTAGTAGATTATGCTAAGTTTTTGAAAAACAAACAGTTATTAAGTCATTTGACCCACCGTTTAAAGAGCACCAACTTTGATAGTAAAGATCCTCAGATGACAGCGGCACTGGAAGAAATCAGTCAGAAAATACAATTAGACGAAGCTGCATTGAAGCAAACCCGTATGCGATTCACCGTAAGTGGGGTAGTACGTAAAGTGCTACTCCAAAAGCAGGACATTCCAGCCTTACAAACCCACCTCTTGGCGTTTCACCAACAGGCTCAGGAAGAATCTTGGTACAATAAGCAGAACCATGAGAATAAGATATTGACTTTGGTTTGGATCGTGAACACTTATTTGCAATCACGAGATTTCGCTCAAGCACTGGTCTATACCCAAGAGCTATATAAAGGACTACAAGAGCATGGTGCCATCCTCTATGATAAATTCGCCTGGACCTACTTCCAGAGTCTTTCTTCTGGTCATTTCTATAAAGGAGAACCGCTAAAAGCCATTGAGGCCCTCTCTACTTTAGCAGATGACGCCCGCTACCAAGGTGTACAGTATTACGACGTTTATCTTAGGGTCAACCTTTGTCTATTTCACTATTGCAATGGAGATATAAAATCCGCTTTTGATAGACTGCGCCCACTTTTCCTGCGCGACACTTACAAAAGCCTGAAAAGCGAGCAAAAACTTCGCTTGTCTATGCTCGAATTAATGCTACATGTGGACGAAGACGATTGGAACTTCGTAGAACACCTCATTGAAGATATTCGCAGAACCTATAGAGGACTTTTCAGAAAAAAGGGAGATGCCTACGAAAGGGAGCGTGAACTACTTAAGATCTTGAGAAAATGCTTGAATGTAGCCCGCCCATTTGAACGAAAAAACATCCGCGAAGCCATTACTAAATTTATTAAGCAATCACCAGCATTCACACCAGGAGGCAACGAAATGATCAACTATACCCTTTGGCTGCGTTCAAAACTGAAAAAGAAAACCTACTATCAATTAATGCTTAAAGAACTGGGGGTAAAGTAGATGGCTTGCGCAGATTCTCCCGGATCATTGAAGCCAGTACATTAATGGCAACGGTATTATTGCCTCCTTGTGGAACAATGATATTCGCATATCGTTTACAAGGTTCAATGAATTGGTCGTGCATTGGTTTCACCGTAGTTTCATAGCGCACCAATACTTCCATCACATTTCTGCCACGTTCCAAAATATCTCTTTGTATTACCCGTATCAAACGGTCATCCGCATCTGCGTCCACGAAAACCTTTATATCCATCAAATCCCGCAACTCCTCATTTGACATGATCAGAATGCCTTCTACAATGATGACAGGAGTAGGTTTGACCGGTAGGGTTTCATTTGACCGAGTACAAGTGACATAAGAATATATTGGGAGACCAATGTCTTCCCCTGCTTTCAAACGTTTTATATGATCGATCAATAGCTCGAATTCAATAGAATCGGGATGATCAAAGTTCAATGCTTTACGCGCTTCAGGAGATAAATGACTATTATCTCTGTAATAATTGTCTTGCGGAATCACCGCCACCTCATCAGGCGGTAAAGAAGCGATTATCTTACGAACAACTGTTGATTTACCAGCACCCGTACCGCCGGCTATGCCCACCACTAACATGCTAAAAATAAGTTTTGGTGTAACTGTTAAAGTCAGGCAATTTTGGCTGACCTTAATAGTTGCGTTTTGGTTACAGAGGGCGAAGGTAAGGAATAGACTGATTTGTTAAAGCCCATCTTTCAAATACATACACTCGTTAGTTAAACGCGGCTGTTTTACCGCTGTCTTAAGTATTGTACATCATCAAGGATGACAATACGAAGACATCACGTCAAAACGTTTAGAAATGACACACCCGGACTACTGCAAAGCTCTAAGCCTTGCACTATCTTTACACCATTAGTTGCACATGCGATCCCCCGAGACACGATTATGTTCTTCGATCGTTCGTGCAACTCAAAAGCACGAGAAGATGAATACCACTCCAGCATATAAACAACTGTTTAGTAATATTCTTGTATTGACCTGTTTGGGTATGGGTTTATTGATTCATTCGGTAAGCTTTGCACAGGCACTCGATCCAGACTATGACCCTTATGAGCATCATGAGGAAAAAACAGACTCAATAGATACCAAAACCGAGGAAAATCTTCCTGTTTTCAACAAGCCAGTGGATGAATTGACGGTTTTAGGACTTGCCGTTATAGATGGGGATACACTCCCTTTCTATACCTTCGATGCCATAGAGATCACAGCTCGTAGTTTTAAGTCACCTCAAGAAGAGTTCGAGTATAAAAAGCTACAACGCAGAGTGGTGAAAGTCTATCCCTATGCTCAGGAAGCGATTCGCTTAATGGATGAAATAGAAGACATTACGGCGAGTATAGAAAAAAGACGTACTCGTAAAAAGTACCTGAACAAACTGGAAGATCAATTGAAAGATCAATTCAAGAATGAATTGATGCGCTTATCGACTAAAGAAGGTAAGGTGCTAGTTAAAATGATCGAACGATCCACGGGTGAAACTTTCTATAAAACTTTAAAGGATTTGAGAAACCCCGTAACCGCCTTTTTCTTCCAGCAGGTAGGTAAAAGGTATGGATATGACCTCAAGGAAGGCTACGATGTGGAGAAATATGGTAACCTAGAAGAAATCCTGACCAATATCGAAAATCTTGGGCTTGATTTTGTGGATATCAGATATGAGACACCAGAAAGCTTATCGCAATTCAAAGGATTGCCTTCTGTTGAGGAGACCGTACGCAGAAAAAAGAATAAGGAAAAATAGATAAAACCTATGCGTCTAATAAAAGGCGATTCGTTGAAAAGCGAATCGCCTTTTATATTTTTGGGTCATTAAAGACACTTTAAACCACCTCACTAATCACAAATACCATTCACATGAAAATCTTCTGCATCGGACGTAATTACGCCAAGCACGCTAAAGAATTGAATAATGCGGTGCCTACGCAGCCCCTTGTCTTTTCTAAGCCAAGAACCGCATTGCTACAAAATAATAAACCATTCTATCACCCGGAGTTTTCCAAAAATATTCACTACGAATGTGAAATCGTGATCAAAATCTGTAAAAACGGACGACATGTGCAAAAGGAATTCGCCCGTAACTATTACAAAGAGTTTTCAGTAGGTATTGATTTTACAGCTCGCGATATACAACAACAACTCAAAGAAAAAGGACATCCTTGGGAGATCGCGAAAGGCTTTGACCATTCCGCACCATTAGCCGAATTCATCAGCTTTGAAGAAACAGGCTATTCACCAAGTAATATTCCGTTTCATCTGACTAAAAACGGAGAAACGGTACAAGAAGGCAACACCAGCGATGTCATATTTGATTTTGACACACTAATTTGCCACATTTCTAAATACTTCACTTTGCAATTAGGTGATCTGATCTTTACAGGTACGCCAGCTGGCGTAGGCCCAGTTGCTATAGGGGATCAACTAGAAGCTTTTATAGGCGATAGAAAAATGCTTCAATGTGAGATCAGGTAAACTGTCGCCTGCCGACTTTTACAAATACCAGCAGGGCACTAGTGAACGTTAGTTGAAAGCTAAAATCTATCTATTTTGATAGATTTGTGTAGTGCTGGAAATGAACATTCAGCACTATTCATTTTACCAATATATGCGATCGCTGCCCGATAATAATGCCCTACAAGAAGGATTGTTGATCAAGGCTTATCGTTTGATGCTCACTGCTAAGTGTTTGTATCGATTATACGATAACCGTAGGCGTTCATGTCCTTATGTGCATGCTACTGCAAGAGGGCATGAGGCGATACAAGTGGCTGCGGGCTTGCTGTTAACTGAAAAAGATTACCTTTCTCCATATTACAGAGATGATGCGCTCTTATTGGGAGCAGGCTTTTCCGCAAAAGAACTTATCGCCCAATTATTAGCCAAAGCTACCGACCCATTCAGTGGAGGTAGAACCTACTATTCTCACCCAGCATCTACAAAAGCTGGTCTACCTAAAATCATTCATCAAAGCAGTGCAACAGGCATGCAGGCGATACCGGCAACAGGCATCGCGCATGGATTTAAATTGCAAGAACTACTTGGACTTAAAGTCCATGATCAACAACAACCTATTGTGCTTTGCTCAATGGGAGATGGGGCAATGACTGAGGGAGAGGTTTCCGAAGCTTTACAAGCCGCTGTACTTTACGAACTGCCTATCATATATCTTGTTCAAGACAATAACTGGTCATTGTCAGCAACCGCAGAGGAAACCAGGGCGATGAATGCTTATGAATACACCGCAGGTTTCAAAGGCTTGCTGAGAAAGTCTATTGATGGAAGTGATTTTAAGCTGGCTTACAATACTCTTAAAGAAGTGATCTCCTATACTCGGGAGCAGAGAAAGCCCGCACTTATTCACGCTAGAGTGCCCTTACTTGGACATCATACTTCTGGAATTAGAAAAGAGTGGTATAGACCAATGGAGGAGTTCGCTGCCAGTAATGCGAAAGACCCCACAGCACGCTTAGTCAGAGAATTATTAGCCTATGGCATAGACCAGTGGCAATTGAGTGAAATGACAGAGGAGGTACAAGAAGAGGTGAATCGCTATTTCGATGAATGCTTGTCTGCCCCTGATCCTGATGTGACAACAGCGACAACCCATGTTTTTAAGGAGTCTGCGGCACCCATAGAAAAAGAAAAAGAACGTACTCCATTAGATGCCCCTAAACTTTTTATGGTCGAAGCTGGGAAGAAGGCCATCAAAGAAATTTTAGAAGAGCATCCCGAAAGCATCTACTACGGGCAAGATGTAGGCGAACGTCTAGGTGGTGTGTTCCGAGAAACACACAATCTGGGAGCAGCAATTGATCAAAGACGTATTTTCAATACAGCCATTCAAGAAGCCTATATTGTCGGTTCTTCCATAGGCATGAGCGCGGTCGGCTTAAAACCGATTATAGAGATTCAATTCGGTGATTACATCTGGCCCGGTGTCAATCAATTGGCTACTGAAATGGCTAAGTCCAGCTACCTCAGCAACGGACAATATCCTGTACAAGTACTTATTAGAATACCTGTAGGTGCTTATGGGAATGGAGGACCTTATCACTCGGCTTCCATAGAATCTACGCTATTGAGTATTCCGGGTATTAAAGTAGTTTACCCCAGTAATGCCGCCGATCTTAAAGGATTATTAAAAACCGCTTTTGAAGACCCGAACCCAGTTGTGGTTCTTGAACATAAGGCCTTGTACTGGGGTAAAGCAGATGCCACTGCTTACGCTCGATCAGCAGAACCAAGCGCCGATTTTCGCGTACCATTAGGCAAAGCGCGTTTAGTAGTGGAAGCAAACAATGAAGCCATAGAGAATGGAGAAAGCATTGCTGTTATCACCTACGGAATGGGGGTACATTGGGCACTTAAAGCCGAAGAACAGTTTAAAGGACAACTTTCAATTTTAGATTTACGCAGCCTCCAACCCTTGGATTATGATGCTATAGAACAGCAAATCAAAATCCACTCTAAAGCCATTATGCTTACTGAAGAGCCAGCACAACATTCCTATGTGGAAAGTTTAGCAGGGCGTTTCACACAAAGCTGTTTTCAATATTTAGATGCGCCCATACAAGTACTTGGAGCAGAGTATGTTCCCGCCATTCCACTTAATAAACAGCTCGAAGCAGCAGTCTTACCTTCGACTGAGAAATTATCCATTAGAATAACTGAACTTTTAGTAGATTGAATGCATGGCGCGTGCCCGCAATGAAAACTTGCTTATACCCGTCACAAAAATCGGACTACGGCACGAAAATCTCACATCTCGAGTCTCATGTCTCGGGTCTAAGAAAGCGCAAGTTTTCACTGCGGGCACCGGGCTATCCGTTAAATTCAGCAGCCCCTAATGCTTTTCGTTGGCAGGCTTACAAATGGCTACCTCTGGGCCGCCTTTGTAAGCCGCCACTCAATAGCATTAGGGGCTGCTTCATACCACTCCTATCCCTCGCGCGGGATCGTATAAATTTTAAGTCTTTTGCTTACGCTTTTTCGCTGCTGGGAAGAGTACATTGTTCAAGATCAAACGGTAACCTGGCGAATTAGGGTGTAGGTTCAGATCCGTTTCCGGCTCACCTACAAAGTGTTGATAATCTTCAGGATCATGACCACCATAGAAGGTCCAGAAGCCATTACCGAACTCGCCGTGGATGTAGCGCGCTTCGTCTAAGGCCTTGTTCTCGCCCATGATCAGCACATCTTTCTTCACGAATTTCTGACGGAATGCCGTGGTCTGTCCCATAAAGCCCTTGATCACATGGGTGTGGTTTTGTGTCAGCATAGTAGGAATAGGATCCCACTTAGCAGAAAACTCAAATAAGGTGAAAAAGTCCATCTTTTCGGTCACCTTGCCCTTTCTGAAGTCGGTCGCGTCAATAGTAGAATACTCGTACTGCATCGGATCCTTACTCAACTGAAAGTTGTGGAAGGCGAAGCATCTGTCATAATGTAAATGAGACTGTGCGTCAGAATGCGCCGCATCACCATCGAACATGCGCTCGCAGATGTCGGTACCTTCGGCAGATAGAGCAATGTCATAGGTGTCAGTGGCAGAGCACATAGCGAACATGAATCCCCCGCCAGCTACATAGCCTTTGAATTTTTTAGCTACATCCAACTTCATCAGGCTTACTTTTTCGTAGCCTAAGCTTTGGGCGCGTTGCTCTTCATAACGCACTTGTTCCATATACCACTGTGCATTCTTGTAACTGCGGTAGAATTTACCGTATTGACCTGTGAAATCTTCATGGTGCAGGTGTAGCCAGTCGTATTCTTTTTCGGCTAGGACATTGCCTAATACATCCTCATCATAGATCACATCAAAGGGAATCTCGGCATAGTTAAGTACCAATGTTACCGCATCATCCCAAGGTAGATCCGGGTGGTGAGGTTTATCTTTTGGTGAGTAGACCGCGATTTTGGGGAGCTTCTCCAATTTCACCAGATCCATATTTTCTTCCGGACTGGCGATTTTCGTGATGATGCTGGTGTATTTCGCATCGGGGATCACTTCGTAGCTCACACCCCTTGTGCGCAGTTCATTGTCGATATGCCCGTCGTAACGCATGGCGAAAGAACCACCGCGGTAGTTCAAAAGCCAATCCACATCAATGCCTTTTTCTAGAGAATAATAAGCAATGCCATAGGCTTTTAAATGGTCGCGTTGATCCTCGTCCATATGGATCAAAATATAGCTGGCATGTGCTTGCACTGCGAAGAGTAGTAAGCAGATGGAAAAGATGATCTTCCTCATTTTTGTAGTGCTTTAGCTTAACTGGTTATTCTTAGGGAAACTTCTCAATAATAATGCCTCAAACATAGAGGTGGTTTAAAGTTTCTTGATGCTGGCGAAAAATCAGGATTTTTAGTGCTGTTGAAGCGTTTTTTGAGCGGCAGGCGCCCCGCTACGGCGGGAGAAAAAGGCGAAAACAGCGCAAAAAAGACGATTTTGCAGCCCATTGAAGAAACTTTAAACTACCTAATCAAGAAAACGCAACATAGTAGCCCTATGTTCTAAAGCTTGGTTTTTTGACCTGTTTTTTATGGATTTGTAACATTTGAATTCAATTTGAGAATTTGCCAATGAGCCAATTTGAAAATATAGTAGATGGAATATGATGATTTTCAAATTTTCAAATTGACTCACTCTCACATTGACTTGTGCGAGGGATAGGAGTGGTATTAAGTGTGCTGCATGGCGAGTGAGTGCGCCTGTTGCGGGGGCGGCCCAGAGGTAGCCACCGCAACAGGCAGCAGCGAACCGCCAGGCAGTGCGCTTAATAAGAACGGATAGCCCGGTGACCGCAGTGAAAGCTGGCGCTTTCTTAGACCCGAGATATGAGACTCGAGACATGAGATTATCTGCTCGACGCCGATTTTTCATAGACGTCTAAAGCCAGTTTTTATTGCGGGCACGCACCCTGCTAATGATTCAACTGTGCCAATTGATAGTGTAATTGTTCAGGAGTAGTGGGGCGGAGTTGTAATTTCAGCTTAGGTTGATCACCGATTTTTATTTGGGCGATATCATAATAAGGTTGTCCGTTCGTGCTGCTGAGGGCGACGATATGTGCTTGTGCGCCATCAGGTAGCTGATTAAAGACATACTTGCCTCTTTTGTTGGGTTGAGCTTGTATGATAACGGCTGCTTCTTTGAAGACCAAAAAGACTTTTAGGGCATGCTCTGCTTGTGTTAGCCCGGTCGTTTCTACTTCAATTCTTTGTCTTTTACTGCCTTTGACTTTTGCTGGGCGACTAACTGCCATCCAGCCCGTTTTATTGACGAAGAGACAATAGCGGTCTTTTCGTTTTTTCGTTTTTGATTTGGACTTTTTATTGGTTCTGTTTTCTATGAGGTTAGCGCGTAGTTGATACAGGTGCATCAACTCATTTGCCTTTTGGCTACCTAAATATTGCCTCATTTTGTTGGGTGCTTCGGCATCAGCTATGTTTATGCCATAAGGGGAGAAATTGACAGGGTGACCCAAGCCTTGCTCCGCGAATTTGCTGAATTGTTGGCTGAGGGCTTCTATCTCAGCTACTTTTTCTCCGTTTTGGTAAGGCTGAACTTCTAATAGACTTTTGAAGTAATAAGCCAGTTTGGTATCTATTTGATGTAGCTCTTTATGTAGATTCTTCAAGAAGAAATCTAAAATGGGAGGGGTTCTATTTTCATGAATTTCTTTAGTGGAAATGATCAGGGCAAGGCGTTCTTCAAAAGCGCGAGTGGCAATTAAAGTTTGCTCTAAGGTTTTGTCGGACAGCTTTTTACTGAGTTGGGCATCTAAACCCATTCCTTCCCAATCGAAAACGGATAGGGGTAAGGTTAACAATTTGTTACTAGGCGGTCTATTGTTTTTATACCATTGCATTTCGTCTTTTACGTCAGTCTTTTGCCCGTGGAAAAGTCGCCCATCCGCTTTTTGTTCTTTAGTGGGTAATTCGATGTAAATGCGTTTGTCATAAGCTATGTCAACAGCTTTCCCTTCGTGCGTAGCTTGAATGTAAATGACGGCATCTGTTGTATAATAAGCATAGGGAGAAGAAGTATTGACCCCTGCTAAGAGTAGGTCAGAAGTATTGGTACACTCTTTCACTTCTATGAACACCTCACCATTTATAGGTTCTTTTGTTTCAGGATTGATAAAGCAATGCTCAGGAATGGCAAGAAGGCTTCCTGCTTTTGCGGTCACAACGCCACCTTCACTAGCATCTAAACTAAAGTGTTGGGGTGGGTTTTTGGATATTTGGATCAGATCTAAAAAAGGATCTTCGATGGCGATTTCAGCAGGATCGGTTTGGAGTTTGGGCGTTGGGCGTTTAACGATCGCTTTAGGGTATACTACACTAACAAAATCTTTAAGCGTTTCCGTTTTTTCAATAGTTGAGTTACTATAAGTTGGAGTTGTTTTTTGCTTTGCTTGAGCTGTTTGACCAGTTGAGTGTTTTTCATTGATTTTTCCTCCAGTCCCATTAAAAGGACTAGTGTGGTCTTCAATAGTTCGCGATACCGTAATATCGTCACTATTGTTCAGTTGAGTGAACTGCTGGAAAGCAAAGTACAATAAAGTGCCTCCTACGATCAGTAAGAGCAGAATGGCTTGACGCATGATAAAAAGGGGGTTGGTAGTGAAACAGCTACAAAACCGTACCAGTTATGATGGTTTGACGAGCTACTTCTTGGATGCGTCACTAAGTTAATGTTTCGATCTTCGTTTTTTTAGTATGTATTTTGTTCGTTTTTAATTTATTGTGTGGATTTGAATCATATTTTCGTCATTTTCACTGATTTGTGAAACTTATTATTTTTTAAGTTAATGACATAAAGTCCTGTATTTAGTTTTGGCAGTGCAAATGATGATCGTCCTGTTTGTATGTCTACATTTCGCTTCAGAATTAACCGCCCATTGATGTCGTGAACATATATATGAGTTGTTAGTTGCTCAAAGGGGTTTTCTATGATGATTCGGTCTTTATGTAATGCATTTATCATGTTTAGCTCCTTTGATTGTAAGTTGTTTCCAGTGTCGGACGAGCTGCTCAGGATGGAGCAATTGGCAATTGTGTCTTGTAAGCTGGGGTCTGGTTCAACCAATAAATCATTGGAACAGCCTTCTGATTCGGGTAACAACTTTACAGTTAATTCGCTTAGCGTAGCTGGGGTGAATGGAACATTCTCAATGGTTCTGGTACAGTAGCCCGTTTTAGAGAAGCTGACATCAAAAGTACCTGAAGCCGGCAAGCCTGTTTTATAAGTTCCGAAAAGATCTGTTGAGGTATTCGCTTGAGGTAGTGCGAAACTCACCTCTACTCCGAATAAGGGGAATGAACTTAAAGAATCGATAACACTGCCTGATAAAAATGATGCAGGCTCGTAATCCGGACAAAGTATCAATAATCCTTCTTCGTGATCAGCAGCCAGTAGAACACCAGAAGGTAGATCAGCATGTACGCCCCAACAACCTTGTAGTCCTTCGCCACTGAGAGGGGAGGTGTCATAATGTGCTGTTTCAACTAAGATATCAGGATTAGTGGCGTCAATGACCATTAGCCCGTCTTTGTAATAAGAAATGATCAAGAAGCCGTCTTTAGCGATCACATTATGAGGTGTCGCACCGGCTGAATAAGGAGAACGATATCGGTCTAACTCTTCTATGTCTAAGAGGTTGGAAACATCATAAGCAGTTAAATAAGCATCGGGAAGTTCGTCCGTCGTAAAAAGTGTTTCTCCATCATTGCTTAACCAGCAGGCATGTGTATAGGATGATGGGGTAGTGCTGGCTCCCATGGCATTTGGCTCGCTTGGGTTACTCACGTCAATGACATTGAATAGTCCGTTAAAAATCTCAGCAGCCCAAAGGGTATCGTTTCTAACATAGGCATCATCAATATAGCCGGCTGTATACTGCCCTAAGATGGTAGGAGAGGAAGGAGAGCTGTTCAGGTCAATGATCAGTGTACTATTACCGCCTGCGTCGCTGCCTGTTAAGTAAGCAACACCTGTTTGCTGATCGATGGCCACATTATGTGCACTATTCAAAGAAGTGGTTTCGTCTCCGGTCCACACCCAATGGTCCATTTCTCCCGGCAAAAGGGATAGATCGTATATCCTTAGTCCGCCGCCGCCTTCATTGACTACATAAGCATAGTTTCCATAAACTTGAATGTCGCGAAAGGCACTGACCGTTTCTTCATAAAAACCAAGCTCGATAGGGGTAGTTGGGTCGCTTATGTCTACTATTGATAGTCCGTTTTCAAGGCACACCAATGCGTATTCGGTCCCATCCTGTTCGTAGCCCCAGACTTCTGTAAGTGGGGTTTCATAACTTAATTGCCCAAGTAAATTGATGTTGGCATTTTGGGCAACAAGTCTATTCCAAAGAATCAAACTGATCACAAAAATAATAATACGGATAGGTGAATTCCAGTTCATGTTTTTTCTGTCTAAAGGCGAAAACTGACTGATAGTTTAGCAAAACTGTCAACCGTAAAGATTTAAAAGTCTTTACTTAATGTCATAAATTTACAGTAATCTTCCTTTTACTATTTGTTAATTCCGCTCATTTTCGAGTTATTATTCTGTTGACGATGCGACGATTTATTATTCTGACGGCATTGATATGCATGCTTACATCTGTGGTTAATGGGCAACAGCCTTATGAATTATATGATGGAATATCAGTTGTTGAGGGAGGAAGTGGTTTAGCTATGCCCTACGCAGGTGGACTGAATACGCCTTATTACTCGACAGTGGATGTGAACTTAGATGGTACATTGGAGTTGATTGCTTTTGATCGTTTTTCACATCAGGCTAAATATTTTGAGGGGAATAATGCCATAGGATATACTTACAGGCCAGAATGGAATTCACTGTTCCCCGAGGTTTACTATTGGGCAGTATTGAAAGATGCGGATTGTGACGGCATCAAAGATGTTATCGGTGTTACTGCTAACAATACTTTAGGTGTTTTCAAGGGTGCATATAATACTGATGGACTCTATGAACCGGCTATGACGCCTTTAGAATTCAGAGACTTGACAACGAATGCGGGTTTCACTTATGTCTATGATGAAGACATTCCTGCTGTGGAAGATATGGATAATGATGGTGATCTGGATGTCGTATTCACCCCCGATGGCTTTCATTTCCAGTTGATGGAGAACCTTTCTCAAGACATGGGGTATGGTTGCGATAGTTTACTACTTGAAATAGGGGATACCTGCTGGGGGGATTTTCACCGAAAAACAGTAGCTCCTTTCTATGAATTGGATAGTTGTCAATATTCCAGCACCAGTAATGCAGCGAAAAGTATGCACTTTCAAGTCAGCATTCTTGCATTGGATATGGATGCGGATAACGATAAGGATTTATTGTTGAGTGACTTGGGGAATGGTATTGACTTCGCCGAGAACGATGGTGGTATTTCATCAGCGCATATTGCGGCTATAGCACCCAACTTCCCGGACTATGACGTACCTGCCGATGTGAACTTTCAGGCGGCTTGCTCTTATGTTGATATCAATACAGATGGGATAAGTGATCTATTGGTATCTCCTACCTTTTCTTATGAGTCTGACAAGCAAACCATCACCCAATCCTATATTAATACAGGTGCTGAAAATGCACCTGTTTTTACTTTTGACAATGGTACATTTTTGGTCGAGGATATGGTGGATGGCGGTGATTACACCAAGCTTCGCTTCGTTGATATGACAGGTGATGGACTTGTGGATATGATGCTGACAAACTATTTTGTTGATGGCTCAGCTAATGCGAGTATCGCTCTTTTTGAAAATGTGGGAACAGTTACTTCACCTGCTTTTGAATTGACCAATGATGACTTCGCGGGGATCAGTGCATATGGTTTGGAGGATTTACATGCTGACTTTAAAGATTTAGATGCGGATGGCGATAAAGATATCATATTAGGTGAAAAAGAAGGAGGAATCTATTTTTTCTGGAATAATGCAGGTTCTTTTATGTTTGACCCACTACTGTCTACCATAGACATAGGACAGAACAGTTTGCCTCATTTGGTGGATCTGGATGAAGATGGGGATTTGGATATTCTTGCAGTGAGATATCCTGGTCAGATCAGTTACTTCGATAATATTGGAACAGCAACAAGCCCTGACTTCGATTTGGAGTCGAGTATATTCTTGGTCATCAATAATGCATTTACAACAGACCTGAATACTCGGATTGACGAAGATGGAACCTTGGTCATGTACATCGTTCATGATGGTATGTTATCGGTTTATCAAAATATGTATGATGATCTTCCCTTTGGGCCCGCAACTCCATATCCTAGTACCATCACTGATGAATTACAGCATTTACCAGCATCCATAAGTTTTGCTGATATCAATAATGATGGTGTAGATGAATTTGCAATTGGTACCAAGTTGGGCGGAATTGGTATTTACAAAGACCCCTGCCCCAAACCCAATACTGTTGATTTAGTGGCTCAGGTAGATGGTGTGGACATCAATTGGCTCGGCAATGCGGATTCCTATAACATCTATTACCGATCAGCTGGAAATGCGACATGGAGTGCCCCCATAAATACAAACGCTTTGTCTTACAGCTTGAGCCTGTTACAAACTTGTACGGATTATGAGCTGAAAATTGTAAGTGTATGTAATGGACAAGAAGGAGGCGAAACGGAGATAGTCGGCTTTTCGACTACGCCACCTGATGCCAGTTGGTCGCTTCCACTTCCAATTGTGACTTGCGCTGGCGCAGTTGATTTAGATGCTTTTGTGACAGGAACTTCAGGAGGTGTTTGGTCAGGATCAGGCATCGCCTCAAATGGTATTTTTAATCCGAGTGGATATGCTCCCGGCTTTTATACCATTTCGTATGAATTCGGAAGCCCTGTTTGCGCTTCAAATACTCAGAATATCGAAGTCATCGCGGGTCCCACTTCTAGTTGGAGTCTTCCCACTCTAAATATCTACGAGTGTGATTTGCCTATAGATCTTGCCGCGAATATTACAGGAGATACGGGTGGTACTTGGTCTAATAATGATGGGTATGTGAACGCAAGTGGTATTTTTGACCCAGCACTATCTGGTGTTGGTAGCTTCAATGTATCTTATACAGTTGGCGTTGGTGGATGCGAAAACGCCACGACTCAGTTCATTACAGTGCTTGCTTCACCAGATCCAGTCTGGTCTGTCCCAATGGGACTAGCGGATTGTGATTTGCTTATCGACCTAAATGACTTTGTAACGGGAACAACTGCTGGTAATTGGTCGGGTGGGAGTTATGTTATGGCTTCGGGTGTTTTTGACCCAAGTATAGCAGGCACTGGTGTCCATACAGTCAACTATACAGTTGGCAATGGGTCTTGTGAACAAACCCAAACCCAAACGATTACAGTCGAAGATACGCCTGATGCAAGTTGGAGTACGCCTTTCGGCTTAGCAGAATGCGATGCGGCTGTCGATCTGACCTCCTATATAAGCGGTGATTTTGGTGGCTTATGGACTGGAGGGAGCTATGTGTCCGGTTCAGGAGTTTTTGATCCTGCTAATGCTGGTGTAGGAGTGCATAACGTGACTTATAGCGTTGGTGACGGAAGTTGCGAACAAACTCAAAGTTTATCCATAACTGTTGATCAAGCTCCTAATGCGTCCTGGGCAACTCCGAGCACGGATATTCAGAACTGTGATGATCCTATCGACCTGACGCCCCTCATTACTGGTGATACAGGTGGTTCTTGGAGTGGTGGTAGCTATATTTCCGTTAGTGGGGTTTTAGATCCGGCAGGCTTAACATCAGGAAACTATGAGGTGACCTATACCTTAGGCACAGGTGTTTGTACAAGTGCGGAGTCGCATGTCATCACAGTTATAGCCGCCCCCGACCCAAGCTGGTCAGGAACCAGTATTGCCCAGTGTATCGGAACAGTGGATTTAAACCTGGGGGTGGCAGTCACAATGGGTGGAACGTGGTCTGGTTCCGGCGTTACGGCTACAGGTCTATTTGATCCTACAGCTTTAGCCATAGGCAACTATGACATTACATATACCGTAGGTACAGGGAGTTGCCTTAGCAGTGAGACACAAAGTATTGAGGTGAGTTCGTCCCCTAATGCGAGCTGGATTACTTTTTCACTCATGTCTTGCGATCAAGCGATCAATTTAAACACATTGGTTTCTGGAACACCTGGTGGAACGTGGTCTGGTTCGTCAGCCATTACCGGAACCAATACATTTGATCCTACTTCTCTAAGCTCTGGTGTATATGCACTCACTTATACGATAGGTACAGGAAGTTGTACAGATGTGCTTACACAAGATGTCAATGTAAACCCTTGTGAAATCGAAGTACAATTGGCCGGCTTTTTAGAAGGAGCAACAGATTTTGGAGCTTTAGAGATGAATGATGAATTATATCAATTCGATCTCATCCCAATTGATCAACCGTACAATGCCTCTCCTTGGAATTATAGTGGTACCGAAAGTGTGACGTCTATACCCAATGATGTCATAGATTGGGTGCTTGTTGACCTCTTTCTAAGTACTGATTCGTCTTTAATTGACCAAAGAGCGGGTTTCTTACTTAAAAATGGCGATGTGGTTGATATGGACGGTATTTCACCGCTTACATTCAACAACGCAAGTGTAGGCGAAAGTTATTTTATCGCACTTCGGCATCGTAATCATTTAGCAGTGCTTACCGCATCCCCTATTATTGTGCCTAATAATTTTGTTTATGATTTCCGTACGGCCAATAGCCAAGCAGCAGGCTTGAGTCAGCAAAAAGATATGGGTATCTTTTATGCATTGAGAGGAGGTGACGCAAATGCCGATGGACTATTGACCGTCCTCGATGTTAATCAGTACATTACAGAATCTTCCTTGATCCAGCAATATCTGAAAAGCGATTTCACCTTAGAAGGAACGATCACCATTGCCGACTTCAATTTATATAACTCGAACAATAGCGTTATTGGTAACGAATTAATTCGCTATTGATCATTAGGGCGCATCCACGCAATAAAGCCCTGCGCTATCTATCAATAAAATTAAGTAGAGCAAACTCATGAATTTGCTCTAACGCCAGTTTGCCCGATCATGTCTGAAAAGGCGCAAGCCTTAACTGCGTGGTCGGGCTATCCGTTAAAATTCCCCACCTGTCTGCTGCTTCGCTGGCAGGGCTAAAAATGGCTACCTCTGGGCCGCCTTTTTAGCCCGCCGCTCAGGGCGCATCCAGTCGGCTCATTACCACTTCTATCCCTTGCGTAAGAAAAACCGTGTTGTGTTATTAAGTTTTAATGATTAACTTTCTATAAGATTTTTTTTCAGGTGTAATTCAACGAACAATCAGTACTGTCGCTCTTCTGTTAATTAATTCTTAAGTGTCTGATATTGAGTGTGTAGTGTTTTTCTCTTGGTATTCGATCATTGATTTTCTATAAAAACAGAGCAAACAATCCTTGAATTTTGTACCTATAATTTATTTGAACATTTAAGGTCAAATTACCATTTTTACGTTATCGCACGATCATTAATTTCTCCCTCCCTTATATAGTTTACGTTTTTTAGAACATATCGGCTTTAACTCAAATACTCTATCACGATGAAAAAACTCATGGTTTACTGTGTGTGTTGTGTCCTCGTATGCCTGTGCGTACAAATTAATGCAAACGCTCAATCCGATAGCTCGTCCGAGCAACCTACTGAAAGTAAATTCGAATTTAAATTGGGTAAGAAAACCATTAAGATTCTTACCGGCTCAAGCGCATCTGAACCCGATTCAGAATGTGAAGAGGAATATATACTTGGTGTAACGGATGCGGACAAGCCAGCATTCAAAGTAGAGGCAGATCGATTACATGCGGAGAAGATGGCAGCAGAAGCCAAACTCAAAGAAGAACAGCGCAACAAATATCAAGATGTGGTCAAAACATTCGACCCTGCTACTCACCCTGATGCGCAAAAAGCAAAGTTCAATAATAATCCTCAAGACTAATTATCTCATTATAAATGAGCTTTTACTCATAAACTCTTATTTCTATGAAATTACTTAAACTCTTTGTGACGAGCATATGCTGTATGCTCTTCACTTTTCAATGGACTTATGCCTGCCA
>JAHDGT010000017.1 GCA_020631675.1 Bacteroidota bacterium | reverse complement strand
CGTAGCTCAGCTGGTAGAGCAGTGGTCTCCAAAACCAAAGGTCGTGGGTTCGATCCCTACCGCCCGTGCGCATTTTAATCTATATCTCTTTTCTGTTCGGTTCTGTTTGTGATGATGCGTGCTATCTATCGTATATAGGTAATGTCATTGATCAGAGAACGACAAGAAAAGGCAAGTGATCGAAAGATGGACAGACTTACAGCTTATATTCAAGAGTCGATTCAAGAACTATTGTACAAGGTGACTTGGCCAACTTGGGACGAACTGTGGAATAGCACCATCTTGGTTCTCGTATCCAGTATCATTTTATCGTTGTCCATCTTTGCTATGGACTTCTTTGTAGGATCTGATCCTCGTGTGATTTATGGTCAAGAATTCGGAGGTGTTTTGTACTGGGTATATAATTTAATATTCAGCTAATATTGAATAATGAGCGACGATCAAAAAAGATGGTACGTATTACGCGTCATTAGTGGTAAAGAAAGAAAACTCAAAGAGTATATTGAGTCTGAAATTCGATATCACAAATGGGAAAACGTGATCACTCAAGTGTTAGTGCCTACCCAGAAAGTATACCAAATTAAAAATGGTAAGAAGACGATTAAAGATCGCATCTTCTACCCGGGGTATATGCTTTTAGAAGCGGTAAGCGGTAAGCTACACGGTGATATGATCCAAACCATCCGTTCTATCACAGGAGTTATTCACTTTTTAGGTAAAAATAATCCTACACCCCTCAGGAAATCGGAAGTAAACCGAATTTTAGGTAAGGTGGATGAGATGCAGGATGCTGAAGCTATGAGTAACGAGCCATTCTTAATTGGCGAGACTGTTAAAATCATAGACGGACCATTTAACGACTTCCAAGGTGTGATAGAAGAAATCTACGACGAGAAGAAAAAATTAAAGGTGATCGTTAAGATCTTTGGTCGTAGAACTCCGGTTGAGTTGAACTTCATGCAAGTTGAAAAACAGTCTTAATTCTCAACGACTGACTGTAGGCTGCATAGCGCACATTGTGCAAATAGTATATAGATACACCATGGGCTAAATCCCGACACCTTATTCTTCATATAAGAGAAGGTGTTTGAGTAAAACCAATTTAGCACCATATTAGAAGCAAGAAAATTGCGATAGTAATGGCAAAGCAGATAGAAACTTTCATCAAATTACAGGTTAAAGGTGGTCAAGCTAACCCAGCACCACCTATTGGTCCTGCATTAGGTGCGAAAGGGGTGAACATCATGATGTTCTGTAAAGCGTTCAACGCGCGTACCCAAGATAGAATGGGACAGGTATTACCTGTGGTGATTTCGGTCTATAAGGACAAGTCGTTCGACTTTATCATCAAAACGCCACCTGCTCCAGTACTATTATTAGAGAAAGCAAACTTGAAAAGTGGTTCTGCTGAGTCTAATCGTACTAAAGTTGGATCAGTAACTTGGGATCAAGTTCGCGAGATCGCTGAAATCAAAATGCCAGACTTGAATGCTTTTAAAATCGAATCTGCTATGAAAATGGTAGCGGGTACGGCGAGAAGCATGGGG
Source organism: Bacteroidota bacterium (assembly GCA_020631675.1). Taxonomy (GTDB): domain Bacteria; phylum Bacteroidota; class Bacteroidia; order Chitinophagales; family UBA2359; genus JAHDGT01. The sequence continues at coordinate 19,266 of JAHDGT010000017.1, read as the reverse complement.
GTAACCATTTCCGGAACCCCACCTTGGGAAGAGGCCGAAGCGTAAATACAAACAAAACGAACCCATGTCGATGTTCATCATTATATCGACATGGGTCAGTTTATATATACCTGACAGTAACGATTCAAAGTTTACACCTTCGTTAGGTAATACACATTTTAATACATATACCGGTGAAAGTTAGTAAGAAAAGAAAAGAAGTAGCCAGTAAAATCGAGGAAGGACGTCTGTACTCTCTTGAAGAGGCAGCGAGCTTGGTAAAGGAAGTTAATACCACCAAATTCGATGCGTCCGTTGACCTCCACGTTCGCTTAGGTGTCGATCCGCGTAAAGCTGATCAAGCCTTAAGAGGAACAGTTTCACTGCCTCATGGTACTGGTAAATCAAAGCGTGTATTGGTGCTTTGCTCTCCTGATAAAGAGGAAGAGGCAAAAGCAGCAGGCGCTGATTTTGTTGGTTTAGACGACTTTATCGCAAAGATTCAAGGTGGTTGGACTGACTTCGACGTAATGATCGCAACACCTAATGTGATGGCCAAAGTTGGTCGTTTAGGTCGTATTCTTGGTCCTCGTGGCTTAATGCCTAACCCTAAGACTGGTACCATTACCATGGATATCGGCTCAGCGGTTGGGGAAGTCAAGAAGGGTAAAATCTCTTTCCGTGTTGATAAATACGGAATTATTCACGCTTCTGTTGGTCGTGTTTCTTTTACCCCTGAAAAACTGGTAGATAACGCTTCTGAGTTAATGAACACATTACTCCGCATGAAGCCTTCTACTGCGAAAGGAACCTATATTAAGAGCCTCTATATGGCTAGTACCATGAGTCCTGGTATTGCTGTTGATGCTAAAACAATAAAAGGTAGCTAAGCCATGACGAAACAAGAAAAAGGAATAATCATAGATCAGTTAGTAGAGAAGTTCTCTAATACGGATTTTTTCTACATGGCTGATTCTTCTAGCATACCTGTTGAAGAAATCAACGCGATTCGTCGCTTGTGCTTCGAAAAAGGAATCGAGTTCACTGTCACAAAGAACACACTCATTAAAAAAGCTTTAGAGCGAGTAGAAGGTAAGACCTACTCTGATGAGTTGTTAGACTTATTAAAAGGTCCAACTACTTTGATGTTCAGTGAAGCCTCTAATGCTCCTGCTAAAATGCTTAAGGAGTACCGTGGTAAGGATAAAGAACGCCCAATATTAAAGGCTGCTTATATCGACTCAGAAGTCTTCGTTGGAGATGACAACCTTGAGGTTCTTTCTAACTTGAAATCTAAGAACGAATTGATCGCAGATGTAGTATTCTTATTACAATCTCCTGCAACGAACTTGGTTTCTGCATTGAACTCAGGTGGTTCTACCTTGGCAGGCTTATTGAAAACGCTGGAAGAAAGGGAAGGTTAAACCCTTTTCCGATATTTCAGCACTATCAATATCAATTGGTAGTAGTTTTATCGATTTTAATACGACCAATCGAATTCTTATTCAGGGTGGTGAGACCTATAGCTTTGTTCGTGTAAACGAGTTCGCTCGACTTGCACACTGCTTACCCACAAAGTTTGAAAAAGGTATGTCGATTGTTTACTTGAATAATATTTCACGAACAGAAGTGATTTTAGTTTTTTAATGCTGGTGAAAAGACTACTTGAGCCTGTTAAAGAAACTACTAATCACTTCATATATAAAAGCATTGAAAATGGCTGATTTAAAAGCTTTTGCTGATCAGTTAGTTAATCTAACTGTTAAAGAAGTTAAAGAACTTGCCGACATCTTGAAAGATGAGTACGGTATCGAACCTGCAGCTGCTGCTGGTCCTGTTATGATGGCTGGTCCTGCTGCTGCTGACGCTGCTGAAGAAAAAACAGAATTTGATGTTGTTTTGAAAGCTGCGGGTGGTAAGAAGTTGAACGTTGTTAAATTAGTTAAGTCGATCACTGGTCTTGGACTGAAAGAGGCTAAGGCTATGGTAGACGACGCTCCTTCTGTAGTTAAAGAAGGTATTCCAAAAGCGGAAGCGGAAGACGTTAAATCGCAATTGGAAGAGGCTGGTGCTGAAGTTGAGTTGAAGTAATAGTCGAGTGAATGCCTATGTGAATAATAGGCTTTACCGAACTTTTTCAGGCTAAATATGTTTTAATTTATTGAAGTATCATTTAGCTTGTCATATTTCTGGTCTTTATTAATTATCTTAATTGCTAAAGTCCAAACTCATTAATACTTCGCTCATTTATTACCAGCTGTTGTCAGCTTCTGCTAACGAACATACACGTTATTAATAGGCATCGGGATATTGCTCAATATCCCCTTGCCTTTTTCGTGTTTCATAGTAACTATGACGATAGGTAGAATCGAACCTCTTTGGTATGGCTCGACCCTCTGCTTTTCTTCTTCTATAGTTGCTCTCTATACAGCCCGACTTAAGCTATATATACCTTATGACCGCTATCAATCAAAAACGAGTAAACTTCGGAAAGATTCATCAGACCTTTGAATCTCCCGATCTACTCGAAATACAACTGGAATCATTCAGTACGTTTTTCCAATTGGAAACGACACCAGATGAGCGTGAAACGGAGGGCTTGCACAAAGTATTTCAAGAAAACTTCCCGATCACGGATGCCAGAAACATCTTCGTGTTAGAATTCTTGGATTACCACATCGACCCGCCACGATACACCATCGAAGAGTGTATGGAGCGCGGATTGACTTATAGTGTGCCCCTCAAAGCAAAACTCCGTCTTTCTTGTAATGACGAAGAGCACGTCGATTTCCAAACCATTGAACAAGAAGTATTCCTAGGGAACATACCTTATATGACCCCTAAAGGTACATTTGTTGTAAATGGTGCAGAGCGTATTGTCGTTTCTCAGTTACACCGTTCTCCGGGTGTGTTCTTCAGCCAGAGCCTTCACCCCAACGGTACTCGACTCTACTCCTGTAGGGTGATTCCTTTTAAAGGGGCTTGGATCGAATTCGCGACCGACATCAATAATGTGATGTACGCTTATATCGACCGTAAAAAGAAGTTCCCGGTTACTACACTGCTTAGGGCTATCGGCTATGATACGGATAAAGAGATTCTCGACCTATTCGATCTAGCAGATGAAGTAGAGGTCTCCAAAGAGAACCTTACCGTATACATAGGTCGTCGTTTAGCAGCTCGCGTGCTTCGTACTTGGGTAGAAGACTTCGTAGATGAAGACACCGGAGAGGTGGTATCTATCGAACGTAACGAAGTGATTCTTGAACGCGATACAGAACTCGACGAAAGCAATATCGATGAAATACTCGATTCTGAGATCAAAACGATCGTACTTCAAAAAGAAGAGCGTTCGGCCGATTTCAGTATCATCTATAATACTTTGCAAAAAGACACCTCCAATTCTGAAATGGAGGCTGTTCAACATATATACCGCCAATTACGCGGTTCCGATCCCCCCGATGAAGAAACAGCTCGTGGTATCATCGACAAGTTGTTCTTCTCGGATAAGCGTTATGACTTAGGCGAAGTTGGTCGTTATAAGATCAATAAAAAACTATACGAAGACACGGATCGCGATGCCGAAATCAAGGTGTTGACCAAGGAAGATATCATCACAATGGTAACTTACCTCATCAACCTGGTGAACCAAAAGGCAGAGATCGATGATATCGATCACCTGAGCAACCGTCGTGTGCGTACCGTTGGAGAGCAGTTACATGCGCAGTTCAGCGTAGGTCTTGCCCGTATGGCAAGAACCATCCGTGAGCGTATGAATGTTCGTGACAATGAGGTATTTACACCCATTGACCTGATCAATGCGCGTACGCTTTCTTCTGTGATCAACTCTTTCTTCGGTACCAGCCAGTTATCCCAGTTCTTAGATCAAACCAACCCATTGAGTGAGATCACGCATAAGCGTCGTATCTCAGCAATAGGTCCTGGTGGTCTTTCTCGTGAACGTGCGGGTTTCGAGGTTCGTGATGTTCACTATTCTCACTATGGCCGCCTATGTACCATTGAGACACCTGAGGGTCCGAACATTGGTCTGATCTCTACACTTTGTGTTCATGCGAAAGTGAACAAAATGGGTTTCTTAGAAACACCATATAGAAGAGTAGACGACGGATTACTCAAATTGGAGCAAGATTCTGTTGATTACCTATCCGCAGAAGAAGAAGATGAAAAAATCATCGGTCAAGCTACCGATCAAATTGATTTCGATACGGGTGAATTTACCAATGACCGTTTGAAAGCAAGACATCAAGGGGAATTCCCCGTACTGCCTTCCGATAAATTGCAGTACCTCGATGTCGCTTCTAACCAGATCGTTGGGGTTTCCGCATCTCTGATTCCTTTCTTGGAAAACGATGATGCGAACCGTGCTTTGATGGGATCTAACATGCAGCGACAGGCAGTGCCTTTACTACAGCCTGATGCGCCTATCGTTGGTACTGGTATCGAACGCAAAGCCGCTCGTGACTCACGAATGTTGATCAATGCGGAAGGAACGGGTGTGGTCGAGTACGTCGACGCCGACCGCGTTCTGATTCGTTACGATCGTACAGAGAAAGATCGTTTAGTGAGCTTCGAAGGAGACACTAAAGAGTACGAATTGACCAAATTCCGTAGAACCAACCAAGGTACTTGTATCAACCTTAAGCCAATCGTTCGTAAAGGCGATAAAGTGGTGAAAGGACAGACCCTTTGTGAAGGTTATGCTACAGATGATGGCGAATTGGCATTAGGACGTAACCTATTGGTTGCCTTCATGCCGTGGAAAGGATACAACTTTGAGGATGCGGTAGTGCTTTCTGAGCGTGTGGTACGCGAAGACCTGTTCACTTCCCTGCATATCGAAGTATACGATATGAACGTCAGAGACACCAAACTAGGTGAAGAGGAACTGACCAATGACATTCCTAACGTAAGTGAAGAAGCCACCAAAGACCTGGATGAGAATGGTATCATCCGCATTGGTGCGCATGTGAAAGAGAGTGACATCATCATCGGTAAGATCACGCCTAAGGGTGAATCTGATCCTACACCAGAAGAGAAACTACTACGTGCGATCTTCGGTGATAAAGCAGGTGATGTGAAAGATGCTTCATTGAAATTACCTCCTTCTACAAAAGGGGTAGTGATCAATAAAAAGCTTTTCGCTCGTATCAAGAAAACAAAAGACTCTAAAGCTGAAGAAAAAGTGATCCTCCAAAAAATGGAGGAAGAACACGAAAAGCGTCTGGGTGAGTTGCGTAAAATCCTCATCGAGAAGTTGAAAGTGTTACTTAAAAACACCAAATCAGCGGGGGTTAAGAACGTATATGGTGAAGACGTACTCCAAGCGGGAATGAAATTCACCGCTCGTATCATCGAGGATTTAGACTACCAGATTCTGAAGCCTACTGGCTGGACGAGCACTGATGAGACCAATAACCTTATCAAGCGCTTGATGCACAATTACGACATCAAACGCAATGAAGAGATCGGTCGCTTCAAACGGGAGAAGTTCAATGTGAGCGTGGGTGATGAATTACCTTCTGGCGTATTGAAAATGGCTAAGGTTTACCTAGCTAAGAAGCGTAAACTGAAAGTGGGTGATAAACTCGCTGGTCGTCACGGTAATAAGGGTATCGTTGCCCGTATCGTACGTCTAGAAGATATGCCTTTCTTAGATGACGGAACACCAATGGACATCGTTCTGAATCCACTTGGGGTACCTTCTCGTATGAACCTCGGACAGATTTTCGAAACCGTATTGGGTTGGGCAGGTAAGAAACTTGACAAAACTTACGCATGCCCGATCTTCGATGGTCCTTCTATCGACGAGATCGGTGCGGAAGTGGAGAAAGCAGGACTGCCTTCTCTTGGTCAGACCCACTTGATCGACGGTGAAACAGGCGAGCGTTTCCACCAGCCGGCAACAGTAGGTATCATTTACATGCTGAAACTGGCGCATATGGTTGATGATAAGATGCACGCACGTTCTATCGGACCATACTCATTGATCACGCAGCAGCCACTCGGTGGTAAGGCGCAGTTCGGTGGTCAGCGTTTTGGAGAGATGGAGGTTTGGGCACTTGAAGCATTCGGTGCGGCCAACATCCTACAAGAAATGCTAACCGTCAAGTCTGATGATATTGTCGGTCGTGCTAAAGCCTACGAGTCCATCGTTAAAGGCGAGCCAATGCCACGTCCTAATATCCCTGAGTCTTTCAATGTACTCTTACACGAGTTAAGAGGCTTGGCGCTCGATCTGATCTTCGAGTAAGTATATATACCTATCCATTAGCTGGGCGCACCCCTTTGCTTTAGGGCAAAGGGTCGGGCTATCCGCTAAATAAAGCACGCTGTATGCTGCTTCGTTCGCAGCACTGGCGGTGGCTACCTCTGGGCCGCCCCGCCACTGCGCGACTCAGTCAGCATACAGCGCACTTTATACCGCTCCTATCCCTTGCGCATCGCAAAGGAAACAGCTGATCAGATAGGCTTTTGAAACGAATTTTTATCCTATAGAAGCTCCTACTTGGAGAGAATCCTTCGATTCATCCAAAAACCGGGCTTCAACTCTATAATACGCAGGTATGCCTCCATTTAAGAAAGATCATAAGATCAAGAGCAACTTCTCCAAGGTGATCATTTGCCTTTCTTCGCCAGATACTATCCTGGAGCGCTCATATGGTGAGGTGTTGAAACCAGAAACCATCAACTACCGAACCTATAAGCCGGAGCGCGACGGTTTGTTCTGTGAACGAATCTTCGGCCCCGTGAAAGACTATGAGTGTTACTGCGGTAAATACAAAAGAATTCGCTACAAGGGTATCGTATGTGACCGTTGTGGTGTTGAGGTAACAGAAAAGAAAGTACGTCGTGAACGAATGGGACACATCAAATTGGTGGTTCCAGTAGTGCACATCTGGTACTTCAAATCTTTACCAAATAAAATCGGATATCTTCTCGGTTTATCTTCAAAGAAACTAGAGTCGATCATCTACTACGAGCGTTATGCCGTTATCCAAACGGGTATCGCCGAAGGCCAAGTGAACTACCTCGACCTGTTAACAGAAGAGGAGTACTTGGATCTATTGGAAACACTTCCAAGAGAAAACCAACTGCTGCCAGATGAAGATCCTCAGAAATTCATCGCCAAAATGGGAGCAGATGCTGTACGTGAATTGCTGAAGCGCATCGATCTGGATCCTTTATCCTATCAATTGCGTAACCAAGCGGCTACAGAAACTTCTCAACAGCGTAAAGGGGAAGCCTTGAAACGCTTGAACGTAGTTGAAGCATTGCGTGATGCGAATAGCCGTCGCGAAAACCTTCCGGAATGGATGGTGATCGAGTACCTGCCGGTTATTCCACCCGAACTACGCCCATTGGTACCATTAGATGGTGGTCGTTTCGCAAGTTCGGATCTGAACGACCTCTACCGTCGTGTGATCATTCGTAACAACCGTTTGAAGCGTCTGATCGAGATCAAGGCACCTGAGGTGATCCTACGTAATGAGAAGCGAATGCTACAAGAAGCGGTTGACTCGCTCTTTGATAACTCTCGTAAGTCGAACGCGGTGAAAGCGGAAGGTGGACGTGCCCTGAAATCTTTGAGTGATGTACTGAAAGGTAAGCAAGGTCGTTTCCGTCAAAACTTATTGGGTAAGCGTGTTGACTACTCTGGTCGTTCTGTGATCGTTGTAGGTCCTAAATTAAAAATGCACGAATGTGGTCTTCCGAAAGGGATGGCCGCCGAGCTGTTCAAGCCGTTCATCATCCGTAAGTTGATCGAACGTGGCGTGGTGAAAACAGTGAAGTCCGCTAAAAAATTAGTAGACCGTAAAGAGCCGGTCATTTGGGATATTCTGGAAAACATCTTGAAAGGACATCCTGTACTATTGAACCGTGCTCCTACGCTTCACCGTTTGTCCATACAGTCTTTCCAGCCCAAATTAGTAGAGGGTAAAGCGATTCAGCTGCACCCATTAGTATGTACAGCATTCAACGCCGATTTTGATGGTGACCAGATGGCGGTGCACGTGCCTTTGAGCAATGCCGCTGTATTGGAAGCGCAAATGTTGATGCTTTCCGCTCACAATATCTTGAACCCGCAGAACGGCACACCTATCGCACTGCCATCTCAGGATATGGTACTGGGCTTGTACTACATCACTAAAGAGCGCAAGAGCACACCTGAACGTAAAGTCAATGGAGAAGGAATGACCTTCTATTCTCCTGAAGAGGTGATCATTGCCTTTAACGAAGGGGTGGTTGAATTACATGCTAGTATTCGCGTTCGCATCGGACTTAAACAAGAAGATGGAACCATAAAGTACCAACTGATAAAAACTACAGTAGGTCGTGTGTTGTTCAATCAAGTTGTTCCTCCGGAAGTAGGTTATATTAATAAGCTGCTCTCTAAAAAAGCCCTTAAAACCGTAGTAGGTGATATCATCGCTAAGGTGGGGATCGCTCGTACAGCGCACTTCTTGGATGACATTAAGGAATTAGGATTCTACTGGGCATTTAAAGGTGGTCTTTCTTTCTCCTTACACGATTTGATCGAGCCATCTAACAAGCCACAATTGATCAGTGATTCTCAGGCTCAAGTAGATGAGGTAGCGATGAACTACGACATGGGTCTGATCACCAATAACGAGCGTTATAATCAGGTAATTGATATCTGGACCCGTCTTACCAGCCAGATCGCTGATGGTTTGATGAACGGACTGGAAAATGATAACCAGGGTTTCAACGCTGTGTATATGATGTTCCACTCTGGAGCTCGTGGTTCTAAGACACAGATTCGTCAGTTAGCAGGTCTGCGTGGACTGATGGCGAAACCTCGTAAATCTGGTAGTACTGGTCCCGAGATCGTTGAGAACCCGATTTTGGCGAACTTCAAAGAAGGACTATCCGTACTGGAATACTTTATCTCTACGCACGGTGCTCGTAAGGGTCTGGCAGATACCGCTTTGAAAACGGCAGATGCGGGTTATCTAACTCGTCGTTTGGTAGATGTTGCGCAGGATGTGGTTATCGACACGGATGATTGCGGTACTTTAAGAGGTATCGAGACTATGGCACTGAAAGATAATGAAGACATTATCCAGCCATTATATGACCGTATTTTAGGTCGAGTTACACTACACGATATCCTTAACCCAATTGATGATTCTGTCATCTTGAAGGCAGGTGATTATATCGATGAGGTCGCAGCTCAGGCAGTAGAAGATGCGGGCGTGGAAATGGTTGAAATACGTTCTGTATTGACCTGTGAAGCAGCTAGAGGCTGTTGTGTGAAGTGCTACGGACGAAATCTGGCTAATAATGGTGTCGCGCAGATGGGTGATGCCGTTGGTATTATGGCTGCGCAATCTATTGGTGAGCCAGGTACACAGTTGACACTACGTACCTTCCACGTTGGGGGTACAGCTGCTACCGCAGCTACAGAAAGCCGTTTAGTAACTAAGTTCGATGGTGTACTTGAGTTCGATAGTGTACGTACTGTGAAGCACGTTACCGAAGCTGGTGAAACTCAAATCACTGTATTAGGACGTACCGGTGAAGTAAGAGTAGTTGACCCCGCAAGTAACCGCCAGTTGATGAACAACAACTTACCTTATGGTGCGACTTTATTATGTAAAGACGGACAGAAGGTGAAGAAAGGGGATGTGCTTTGCGAATGGGATCCATATAATGCGGTTATCGTTTCTGAATATCCGGGTAAAATCCAGTTTGATAATATCATTGAAGGGGTAACTTACCGCGAAGAAGCGGATGAGCAAACCGGATTTAAGGAGAAGGTGATCATCGAAACGCGTGATAAGACAAAGATTCCTGCTCTTGTCGTGATCAATGCGATGGGAGAGAAGATCTATACCTACAATATTCCAGTAGGTTCGCACATCAGTGTAGAAGATGGTTCTCCGATCCACCCGGGGCAAGTATTGGTTAAGATTCCTCGTGTATTAGGTAAGGTACGTGATATCACGGGTGGTCTGCCTCGTGTAACAGAGTTGTTCGAGGCACGTAACCCATCTAACCCAGCAGTGGTTTCTGAAATTGATGGTGCTGTAACCTTCGGTCGTATCAAGCGTGGTAACCGTGAGGTGATCATCACAGCGAAAGATGGTCAGCGTAGAAAGTACATGGTGCCTTTGTCTAAGCACATCTTGGTACAAGAGAATGACTTCGTACGTGCGGGTACACCACTTTCAGATGGTGCGATCACCCCGGCTGATATTTTGAACATCAAAGGTCCATTCGCCGTACAAGAGTACATTGTGAATGAGGTTCAGGAAGTATACCGTTTACAAGGTGTGGGTATCAATGATAAGCACATCGAAGTGATCGTACGTCAGATGATGCGTAAACTGGCTGTTGAAGATGCTGGTGATACGAAGTTCATGGAGCGTATGGCCGTAGACAAATACTTGTTCTACAGAGAAAACGATCGTATCTACGATAAGAAGGTCATTACTGATGCCGGTGATTCTGAAAAGATGAAAGAAGGGCAGATGGTAACGGCTCGTCAGCTAAGAGAAGAGAATTCTTTCTTGCGTAGAAACGATAAGCAACTCATGGAAGCGCGTGATGCGATCGCTGCAACCGCTAAGCCTTTATTGCAAGGTATCACAAAGTCTTCCTTAGGTACGGGTAGCTGGATCTCAGCTGCTTCTTTCCAGGAGACGACCAAGGTACTGAGCTTGGCATCTATTGCCGCAAAAGAAGATTACTTAGAAGGTCTGAAGGAGAATGTGATCGTGGGTCACATCATCCCGGCGGGTACAGGTCAGATCAAATTGAGAAATATGGTGGTTGGTTCTCGTGAAGAATACGAAGCAATGATGGCTTCTAAAGAGAGCGAGCCTACTGCACAGCAGTAAGGATAAAGCCTAAGCCAAGTATTAAAAACACAAATCCCGCATCTGAAGTGAATTGACTTCGGATGCGGGATTTTTTTATGCCCGATCTTCCGCACAAGGGATTGTAGTGGTAATGAGCGGGACGAATGCGCCCTGTTTGGCGGCGTAAAAAGGCGGCCCAGAGGTAGCCATTTTTACGCCTGCCAAACAGCAGCAGGCGGCACGGGAATTTTAACGAAAAGCCCGGTACCCTGCCGCAGGCGGGTATGTGCCCAAAAAATCAATTCAAAATAAACCGAAAGAACATGCCGCCACCCATAATGGGCGCACGCAACTGTTTGTCTACCAAACCAGCCCCGGCACGCACATCAAAGCCGAAATTGATAGGGGCATTGTCAAAGGTGTACTCTATGCCCAGTACACTGTCAAGACCCAAGGAGACCGTACCTTTAGTGATGCCAGCTTGCCCGCCAACACCGTAAAAGGCTTGTAAATTACCAAAGACATCGAGATGCCACTCGTAAAGCCCCGTCAGGTCAAAGCCTCGGATCAAGCTCTCATTGCCTAAGGTGCTGCCCACATTAACCCCCGCCAATATTTCAATGGCATTGTTAGAGCGACCAATGAATTTTTTATAGGTGATCCCATTGGGGTTGCCCAGATGAATGCCGAAGGCAGCATCGTAAGACTGGGCTTTGACAGCTTGCTCATTGAGACAGCACACGGCCAAGATGAGCAAAAGAGGGAAAAGTAAATAACGCATTAAATGAAGGTTTGAGAAACGGATACTAGACGCACAAAGTAAGCATTAACCACCACAACCAATGACTCGCTCAAAATCATCTGCATCAATACCGCCAAAACCCATACTTTCATCATCGTCATCATGATCCAAAGATGATGCTATCATATTGGTCTTAGACGCAGGCTCAGACTCGGACTCAAGTGCTTTGCCAGTATCCTTTTGTGAAAGTTCAGCACCTTTTTTTTCTGCTTCTTCCAAAGTGAATGCTTTAGGTATTTTGGTGTCTTCGGAATCTATGATTGGTTTTTTCATGAGCTTAACAATGATTTTAAACAAGTTACGGAATACATCAATTCCGTTTTGCCTACCTTTGTAAGAGTAATTTATCACATAGCGTAACCATCTATGTCAATACAAACAACAAAACGAGCGAAATTGATCGCTCGTTTACACGAGATCAAAGCATTAGAATTTGGCGATTTCACCCTGAAAAGCGGTATGAAATCGCCTTTTTATTTGGATTTAAGGAAGGTCGTTTCTTATCCGGATCTGTTAAAGTCGATTTGCGAAGAACTATACGAATTGAGCGAAGACATAGCATATGACCACCTCTGTGGTGTGCCATATGCAGCATTGGGCTTCGCAGCAGGTATGGCCGTAATGTATGAAAAGCCAATGTTGCTGAAACGGAAAGAGCGCAAATCGTACGGTACCAAGAAAATGATCGAGGGGGTATATGCGCCCGGTGATATTTGCTTGGTCGTAGAAGACACACTTACCAGTGGAATGAGTCTGATAGAGACCAATACACAATTGAGAAAAAGCGGCTTGGTCGTGGAACACGCATTGGTCATCATTGACAGAGAGCAAGGCGGTAGAGAAGTGCTCGAAGGAGATGACTGCAGCTTACACGCATTGTTCACCATCACCGAAGCCATGGATAGCTTATTCCAACAAGGCTTGGTCACCGCTGAAATGCGAGAAGATGTATTGAACTTTGTAAGAGCGAATAAGGTAGTAGCCAATACAGCGGATACAGAAGCCCTAAAAGCCAAGCCAAATTTGAGATTATCTTACGGTGAGCGAATCGCCTTGTGTCAAAATCCGGTTTCTAAAAGATTACTTCGCATAGCCGAGAGCAAACAAAGTAATTTGATCGCTTCGGCTGATGTTGCCACTTTGGACGAACTGCTGAAATTAGCAGATGAAGTGGGTCCGCACATTTGCGCCTTGAAAACGCATGTCGATATTCTGGATCGCTTTACACCCGCCGATGGACAACGTTTGCGTTCACTAGCGGATAAGCACGACTTTTTACTTTTTGAAGACAGAAAGTTCGGTGACATAGGTAATACCCTTCGTCTACAGGTGAGGGGTGGTCAGCTCGGTATTGATAAATGGGCGGATTTTGTCACAACACATGTTGTTGGTGGTGCCGCTTCCGTTGAGGCTTTGAACGAAGCCGCTCCGAATCTCGGATTAGTATTGATCGCACAAATGAGTACGAAAGATACCCTTACCGATGAAAATTATACCACTGCCGCAATGAAGATCGCCACTAATTATCCGAAGGTAGTGATGGGTGTTGTCGCCCAGAAAAGACGTTTGGATGATCCTGCTTCCCTTCAATTCACACCCGGAGTGAACCTCGATGTAAAAGGTGATGGGAAAGGGCAGGTCTACAATACGCCAAGTATCGCATTTAACGAAAAAGGTGCCGATTTCATCATCGTAGGAAGAGGAATCTATAAGGCGGATAGCCCTTTAGCTGCTGCGATAAAGTATAAAGAAGAGGGATGGCTTGCTTATTCTTCAACTTTAAGCGTTTTGGCGTAATAATCCTCTGTAAAAAGCTACTTATTAGCATGTAGTTTAATGTTGTCCTTGTTGCCGCTTGAATTGAAAAATTTCCCATCTATGAAGTTCAGTGAATTGCCTTACAATCGCCCAAGTTTTGAAGATGCTGATAAGCTCCTTAAAAATTTGGTCGATCAGTCTAAAAACGCGGAAGCTGCTGATGCGCAGATCGCCGCTATTGATCAGTATAACGACTTCTGGTCTGATATCTTCACCTATCGTTCCATCGCGAACATCAATCATGATCTAAATACAAAAGACGAGTATTATCATGAAGAGGTGAAGTATTACAATGAGACGATGCCTCAACTCATCAGCACAAGCACACAGTTTGACGGTTCTTTGATCTCATCGCCTTTCCGTTCTGATCTTGAGCAAGAGTTCGGCTCGCAATATTTCAAGTCGACAGAGGTCTTTTTGAAGGTGAACGACCCCAAGATCACGGAAGCCTTGATCGAAGAGTCACGCCTAATAGCAGAGTATGGTAAATTCATGGCAGAGCTTACCATTCCGTTTGAAGGGAAAGACTTGCCTTCTGCCGCACTTTACCCATACATGATCAGTCCTGATCGCGATGTGCGTAAAAGAGCGAAGTTGGCGCGTTCCAAAGCAATGGAGGAAAGCGCACCCGTCTTGGATGAGATTTTCACTAAACTGGTGAAACTGCGCCACCAAATGGCAATGGATCTGGGCTTCAAGAACTTCTCGGAAATGGCCTACTATCGTATGGGTCGTACGGACTATAATATGGACGATGTACAGCAATTCATCGATGCCATACACAAATATGCCGTTCCCTTACACCAAAAACTCTATGAGCGTCGTAGAAAGCGTTTAGGCTTAGAGAAGTTATATTACTACGATGGAATAGACTTTAAAGATGGGGATCCTAAGCCTAAAGGCGGCCATGATGATATCCTTGCGGCAGCGTCGCAAATGTATGAGGAACTATCACCTGAAACACATGAGTTCTTCCAAATGATGCTCGATAAAGAGCTCATGGATCTGAAAAACAGAACAGCGAAAAGTCCGGGTGGTTACTGCGCTACGATCAGTAAATACTACTACCCATTCATCTTGGCCAATTTCAACGGTACAGCTGGTGATGTAGATGTATTGACACACGAAGTAGGACACGCTTTCCAGAAATATCTAAGTCGTGATGTTGCCAAGCGAGTTAAATCCTACATGCACCCCACTGCGGAAACAGCAGAGATCCACTCCATGGCAATGGAGCTGTTCACTTGGAACTGGTACGAGCTTTTCTTCAAGGAAGATGCGGAAAAGTATCGCTTCAGTAAAATGGCATCTGCTGTGAACGGCATGCCTTGGGGAGGTGTTGGTGAAGAGTTCCAGCGTTGGGTATACGATAACCCGAATGCCACGGCTGAAGAGCGCAATGCGCAAATGCGCAAAATCGAGATCAAGTATAATCCGCATAAAGCAGATGATGATTACTATGATGGCGATACCTACTCCGCATCCGGTGGAGGTTGGCAATACATCGGCCACTTCTTTTTCGGGCCGTTTTACTGGATCGACTACCAACTGGCACAAACCTGTGCGCTACAGTTCTGGAATAAAATGAATGAAGATTTTGACACCGCTTGGCAAGATTACATCAAGCTATGTAAAGCAGGGGGAAGTAAATCGTATTTCGAATTACTGAAAGTCGGGAAGCTGAAATCACCCTTTGAACCAGATGCCGTCAAAGAAGTCATGGCATCTGTTGAAAATTGGTTAGATAAAATCGACGATAGTAGCTTTTAACTTTCATAATGTTCGAGTATCGATTCATTCATAACTCAACATTCAAGCATTCAAAATTTACAAGTCGGGCACATCCCCGCAATAAAAAAGCGGCGTATCGCAAACATTCTTTATTGAGTGTAAGTGGTAGGCCGCTTTTTCACTTCGGGGTCGGGCTATCCGTTAAAATTCGGGGGCTGCCTGCTGCTGTTTGGCAGGCGTACAAAGAGCTTCACAAGGTCGCTTTCGTACGCCGCCAAACAGGGCGCATTCACCCCCCTCATTACCACTGCTATCCCTTGTGCGATTTCCCCATAGGCACACAGGCCTAAAAAATAAACGTATTTATAAATTAAAAATAATTAAAATGATTAGGTTAGGTAATTGTTATCTAAATATTTACGAATCCCCTTTTAAAATTGATTAAAGTATAAATCAAGGTTAATTCTTAAAATGATTAGGCATTAAGCAAGGAGGGCTGAATATCTTCACTGTACACTAAAACCTCAAGCCATGAGAATACCTTTACTCCTTGCACTGATGATCGCTACGTTCTCAGTGATTCCTTGTTTCGGACAAGGTGCCACTACGGCAACCATTACTGGTTTTGTCTCTGACGAGAACAGTAATGCGATGGGCAATGCCAATATCATTGCCATACACTTACCAACAGGTACAGAATACGGTACCAGCTCACGCCAGAACGGCCAGTACACGCTCCCGAACGTACGTGTAGGCGGACCCTATGAACTAACCGTTACTTATGTGGGTGCGGAAGAAGAAAAAATAGATAACGTCTATTTGTCTTTAGGCCAAGAGCTTAAAGTTGATTTCTCCCTACAACAAGAAGCCATTCAGATGGACGAGATCGTGATCTCTTACGACAAAGGATCCGTCTTGAACTCAGATCGTACAGGTACCGAAAGCAATATCACCGAAGAAGTGCTTAAAACCGTTCCTACGATCGAGCGTCAGATCAGCGATTTCGTAAAACTAACCCCGCAAGCCAACACCAATGGCGACGGTATTTCTATCGCGGGTATGAACAACCGCTATAACTCTATCTTCATTGATGGTGCGGTGAATAATGATGTATTCGGACTATCTGATTCGGGTACCAATGGTGGACAAACAGGTGTTTCGCCGATCAGTGTTGATGCGATCGAAGAATTTCAAGTCGTACTCTCTCCTTATGATGTGAAGTATGGTGGTTTCGCAGGTGGTGGTATCAATGCTGTTACGAGAAGCGGTACAAACCAAGTGGAAGGCTCTGTTTACGCATTGATGCGCAACGAAAACCTAGTGGGTAGAACCCACCCACTAGTAGTAGACCGCGATGGCGAGATGACAGCCGAAGAACTGGATGAAGCAAGAGAAAAGGTAGATCCTTTTAATGCACTTACAACAGGAGTACGCATTGGTGCTCCTTTAAAGAAAAACAAAGCCTTCATTTTCTTTAATGCAGAGATCCAAAGAGAGCAGACCCCTAATCCATTCACTTTCTCTAACTACAATGGTGATGCGACACAAGCACAGATCGAAGCTTTACGTCAAGACCTGATCAATCGCTTCGGCTACGACCCTGGAACATTCTTAGATAATGAAGACGAACTGAAAGGGGAGAAGTTCTTAGTGCGTTTAGACTACAACCTAAGCCAAAAGCACAAACTAACAGCTCGCCACTCTTATACGCGTGGACGTAGCTTCTCGCCGAGTACCTCTAGCAGTTCTGCTATTCGTTTTGCCAATGGTGGGGTTTATTTCCCAAGTACAACCAATTCAAGTGCGGTTGAACTGAACAGTGTATTCGGTTCTTCGGCTTCCAATAACTTAATCGTTGGTTTTACTCGCGTTTTCGACGATCGTGATCCACTGGAAGACCCATTCCCTTATGTGTTGATCGAAGATGGAGGGGGCGAGATCGTTTTCGGTAGTGAGCGTTTCTCTACAGCGAATCAATTAGCACAGAATATCTTCACTTTAACGAACAACTACAATATGTACCGTGGTCGCCATACGATCACTTTAGGTACGCATAATGAGTTCTATGACATCTACAACCTGTTCATTCGCGAAAACTTCGGGGTGTATGAGTATGCTAGTTTAAACGACTTTTTAACAGATGCCAATCCGATCGACTATGCCCGTAGCTATTCTCTAGTAGATGACTTAACGGGTGACGGTTCTGGTGCAGCGGCTAACTTCCAAGCAGCACAATTGGGTTTTTACGCACAGGATAAGATCTCTGTCAGCGAGCGTTTTAGCTTAACGGCTGGTCTGCGTATCGACTTACCTTTCTTCTTAACGCAACAACAAGAAGATACCTACTTCAATGAGACCACCATTCCAATGATCGAGAGCTACGGTTATGATATGGGCGATGCGCGTGCCGGACAAATGCCGAGCACTTCGCTTTATTTCTCTCCAAGACTTGGTTTCAATTACGATGTAAGCGGTAACCGCAATACGCAGATCCGTGGTGGTGCGGGTATCTTCACTTCCCGTGTGCCTTTTGTATGGCCAGGTGGTTCTTATACCAACAATGGTTTGACGATCGGTGGTACAGATCAAGGTGATCCGGATATTTCCTTCGAGCCTGATCCATCTAACAACCCAACCGCTGCTGACTTCGGCGAACAAGACGCGATTCCTTCCGGTCAGATGGATCTTTTCGTGAAGAACTACAAATACCCACAAATCGCACGTGCCAGCTTAGCTGTTGATCAGAATCTATTCTGGGGCATGACCGCTACGATCGAAGGGATGTACTCTAAGACCTTGAATAATGTGATCTATGAGAATGTGAATCTCAAGCCATCTACAGAAACATTGACCGGCCCGGATCAGCGCCCATTGTATGATCGTGGTGACGAAATCGACCCTACTTATGGTCGCATCATGCTAGGACAGAACACCAATGAAGGCTACAGCTATAATGTAACGGCAATGGTGAACAAACCGTTCCGCAATGGCTTGGCATTGAGCTTGGCTTATACTTATGGTGAAGCCAAAGCGATGAATGACGGTACTTCTTCTCAGAATTCCTCTCAGTGGCGTTATGTAGAGCAGTCGGCCGGATTGAACAACTTAGCCTTAGGTTACTCTGATTTCGATTTAGGTTCTCGTGTGATTGGTAATTTATCTTATCGTATCGATTATGCGAACAACTTGGCAACTACTATTTCTTTGAACTATGTAGGACAATCAGGTAAGCGTTTCTCCTATATCTATGATGGCAGAATCGCGAATGATGATTCTGGCTCAGCAGATCTGATCTATGTACCAGCTGACCAAAGCGAGATCAACTTGATTCAATACACAGGCAGCGATGGTAATATCGTTACTGCGAACGATCAGTGGAGTGCTTTAGATGCCTATATCAATGACGATCCTTACCTAAGCGAGCACAGAGGTCAGATCGTAGAGCGCAACAGCAATCGTTTACCCTTCACTAACAATATCGACTTGCGCATTGCTCAAGAACTGAACTTTAAAGCAGGTAAAGATGTACACCGCCTAGAGGCTGCTTTAGACATTTTGAATTTCACCAACCTCTTGAACAAAAACTGGGGGGCGCAATACTTCACACGTAACGATCAATTCCAATTGATCAGCTATGAAGGCACAGAAGAAGGTACCAACAACCCACAATACACCTTCCAAACTCCGGAAACGGTTGGTGATGTATCCGACTTCATCTCTCGTTGGAGAATGCAGGTGTCTGTGCGTTACATCTTCAATAAATAAGTAAATAGACTAGTGTTGAACGAATAAAATCGTCCAATGAGGTAGTTTAAAGTTTTTCATCTGAACCCTATCTAAGTGCTTGATTTTGAAGACGAAGCTCTTTTTGAGTTTCGTACTTGAAAAGTACGGGGCGAAAAAAAGCTGAAGTATTCAGGATCAATGACTTAGAGGCAAGGTCGAGAAAATAACTTTAAACTACCTCAATAAATCAAAAGGGCAGCTAACCATAGGTTAGCTGCCCTTTGTCATTTTAATAGCGCGCCAGCGCAAAATCTCAGGTCTCATATCTCAAGTCTCAAGTCTGATAAACCGAGATAGTAAACCCCA
>JAHDGT010000475.1 GCA_020631675.1 Bacteroidota bacterium | reverse complement strand
TTCTAAAAATGGATGGTAATTGCGCCCAGACTTGAAAATGGGCTTTGATCACGGCGGTAAAGAGTTTTGGTTCACCGGATAAAAGGAAGCGTAAGCCAGCTATGCCGTCTAAAATTAGTCTTATTGGGAGTAAGCAAAAAAGTGCCCAGCTGGGGTAGTTCTTAAACAACATGACCAGCCCGTTCCTGAAGTTAAGGAGGGTTTTAAACGGACTGCTGCTTTGTAATGTGCCGCCGCCTACATGATAGACGATGGATTTAGGCTGACAATAGATTTGATAACCGGCTCTTTGCAAACGCCAACAGAGATCGATTTCTTCCATATGGGCGAAGAAATCGGCATCTAAGCCCTTAAAAGATCGGTAAAGATCCGTACGGATGAACATTGCCGCGCCGGTGGCCCAGAATACGGCTTGTGGGGCATCATATTGCCCCTTGTCTTCTTCGCAATGATCCATGACCCTGCCTCTACAGAAAGGGTAGCCTAAGCGGTCTATATAGCCACCTGCCGCACCTGCGTATTCAAATTTTTCTTTTTCAGTATGGCTCAATATTTTGGGTTGAGCGGCCGCGATACTCTGATCGGCTTTAAATAATTGAATCATAGGCTCGATCCAGCCCTGACTCACCTCCACATCTGAATTGAGTAAGACGAATAGATCGGCGGTTTCAGGAGCTATTTGTGCCAATGCTTTATTATAGCCCCCGGGAAAGCCTAAGTTCTCTCCATTCTCTAAGATCCGCACACTTGGAAAACGCGCACATACAAAAGCAATGGAGTCATCTGTTGAACCATTATCCGCCACATAGATCAAATGTGGGGCAGGGGTATGCGCGATCACGCTAGGCAGAAACTGCTCCAGCCAATGCTTCCCATTCCAATTTAAAATGACGACGGCTGCTGTCAAATCAAACTTCACTTAGATCAATATCTCCTACCTTATTGTCACCTTCTTGGGCATCTCCACCAGCATCATTGTTCATATCAGCAGGAGCATTGTCCATCATTTGCTTGAGCTGATCCATGGTTTCTTTTACATTGAACTGTTCGGCCGGGTCAGCTGCTGCGGCAGCTTTGTTGCGTTCAGGATCAAAGACCAGGACCTTGCGCACGGTCTCTTTGACCGGTGGTACATCTTCTTCGGTAAGGGTCATTAATATCTCCTCGGTGATGGGCGAGATGTGAACGATTCTATTTGCCTGACGCTCCATGCACTGCTCGAAGATGTTACGGGCAACACGCGCATTACCAAAGCTCTTGTCTTTCTTCTCATACAACTCTTCAAAAATAAAGAGCAACTTTTCCTCTGCTTCGATATCCAGCTTGAAGTCGGCTTTATTAGCAAAGAGCTTGAAGATGTCTAGTAACTCTTGCGGTTTGTAGTGATTAAAGTGGAAGTAACGGTCAAATCGGGATTGTAAGCCCGGATTGGATTTAATGAAGGTTTCCATTTCATCCGGGTAACCAGCAACGATTACAACTAGGCGATCGCGATGGTCTTCCATACGCTTCAATAAAGCCTCAATGGCTTCATTACCGAAGTCTTTTTTATCACTTCCGCCTCTGGCCAAGGAGTAGGCTTCGTCAATGAATAAAACGCCATCTAAAGCACTTTGCACCAGCTCATCTACTTTGGTAGCGGTTTGTCCGATATAACCGGCAACCAAACCCGCACGATCGGTTTCAACTAGGTGTCCTTTTTCTAAAATACCCAGTTGCTTGAAGAGCCTTGCTGTTAAGCGCGCGATCGTGGTCTTACCCGTACCCGGAGGTCCCATAAAAACAGAATGCAAAGAACCTTCTTTGGTTTTGAGTCCTTTTTCTTTACGCATCTGCATGACCTTCAAGAAATTCATTAAGGTGTTGATCTGACTCTTAATATTTTTCAATCCGATCAATTCGTTCAAGTCGGCCAGTACATCATCCAACTCCTCGTTTTCATCCGCTTCGATCTGTTTGACACCCGGCATTGCTTTTTTAGGGCGTTTGGTCAGTTCGAGTACTTTCTTGATTTTTTCTTCTTCCTCTTCGCTCACTTTACCATCCGCTTTAACAATGATCTCAGCGAATCTATTCAGAGAAGCACCTACTTCGGCAAAAAGCGGGTGGTCTAATTTTGATAAAATGGTAGGCAGTAAGAGTTGATCCGGAAATTCGCTTTTTACTTTAAAAATCTCGAATTCTAAAAGCTGCTGAAAGTTCTTACTGAAGGAGTCTTTCTGCAACATATCATTGATCCGCTTCAATTTGATGGAGCGGGTAATGTCTTTGCTGTTGATCAAGCGTTCGAATAACAAGACCAAGGCGAATTGTTCTCTTCTTTTCACGCCATCAGGAGGGGCGCATTGCTGGAAGATATTGATCAGATCTTGTGTCATGAAAGCTTTCGCACTAGGGTCATGAACAATGATGTCCGTATTATTGCTCATGTCCTGAACCGTACGGCGGAAGTTCTTATCGGCATCTAAGTTCGCGCAGAGCTTGAGCATGCGTTTCGCCTCTTGTTTCAATAGCGTTAAGAATGCTTCGTCGATCAGGTCTTCGACAATGGCTTTGTTGGTCAATTCTTCTTGAGATTCGATACCACTGATGCTTAGTCCATTATCCGCATCGCTTGTTTTGCTTTCTAGGGTTTCTAAAGCCTCTTCATTGTTTTCTTGAATCAACTGTTCTGCTTCTTCTTTGGTTTGAATATGTTCTTTACCGAAGCGACGCATATTCGTATCCGCTCCAGTATCGTAGTCTTTGATCTTCGTGAAAAGGTGGCTGATCTTTAGTCGGGTTTCTTCTTCCATATTCGGGAAAGGCGGGCGAAGCTTACCTGTTTCATCAAAGAGTTGATCGAATTCTTCATGCTTCAGATAACCTTTTCTGAAGTGGATATTATGGTCGGTCAGAATAAAACCGAGATTCCCCCCGTCCTGATCATCATCATATAAAAGAGCTACTTCCTCCTTTGCCATGTTCAAGGATGGGAACTGTGTAGACAGTCGAATGATGTTCATCGGATTGATCGTGTCCCCGTTGAACAACATTTGGTCTTTCAGCTCTTCTTTAGAGAAAAGACCACTAATAAATTTTTCAAGTGTAACTAAAGAGACGTTCGTCATAATGCGTAAGCGATTTTGAACTGCCAAAATAAGACTCTAAACTTAAACCTACTTGCTTTTGTTAGTACCTTGGTAATGTTTGTTGCTTTTGAGCTTTTATTATTACTATAATCCAGCTTGAAAAGTGATTTTCGAGTAAATTTTGTACTATCTGACAAGTGTATTTTGATATGAAATATATGTTCAAGTCAATGATGGAACGTATATTGCATTGAGGTGGTTTAAAGTTTCTTGATGCTGGCGAAAAATCAGGATTTTTAGTGCTGTT
>JAHDGT010000474.1 GCA_020631675.1 Bacteroidota bacterium | reverse complement strand
GCGTGGTCGGGCTATCCGTTAAAATTCAGCCCCTGCCTGCTGCTGTTTGGCAGGCTTAAAAATGGCTACCTCTGGGCCGCCTTTTTAAGCCGCCAAACAGGGCGCATTCAGCGGCTTCATTACCACTCCTATCCCTTGCACAAGCTAAATTTTGAATGCTGATTTGTTTGCTATGAGTTAGTTCAAAGCAATGCAAATTAGCTACCTTGCAGTACGACTCGTGATGACAGCTAAACAAGAACAAATATTACAAGCAGCATTCGAACTTTTCGCAATGGAAGGTTATCGCAATACACCTACATTAAAAATCGCTAAAAGAGCAAAAGTTTCAGAGGGCTTGATATTCAAACACTATAAAAACAAACATGGTTTACTAACTGCCGTGGTAGACCAAATGTCGGTTAAGTTTGATGAATTTTTACAACCCATTAAAAAGGAAAACAACCCAAAAGAAAAACTGAGAATAGCCATTCACTTCCCTTTCCTAATAAAAGAAGAAGCATTTAATTTTTGGAAACTCCTTTATCGTTTAAAGTGGGAAGAAGCCTATGATACCTCAAGGATGTCCAGACCGATACTGGAAGAATTGACAAATATTTTCTTGGCACTTGAAGTAGAAAGTCCGCATTTAGAAGCCAGAGTCCTTTACAGTATGCTTGAAGGCGTTGCAATGTCTATTATCAGAAAAGAAATCCCTAATAAGGAGGCACTCTTACAATTTTTATTGAAACGGTACGTATAGAGGTAGTAGAGCTAGTAGAAAGTTATTTTACCTCCTTTTTTTAACTATGCTGTAACTTTTTCTGCACTAGTACTACTTACAAGTGTAATCTATTTGTTGCCCCCCTCCAAACCTCAAAACATATATGAAAAACTTTATGCCTCGCTTTCTAGTCGGAAGCCTTCTCTTTCTTTTTTTCAGCACGAACATTTTCGCTCAAATTCCAAGTCAGAACGTCACCCTATTGGGGCAACTGGAATATCCGGATCAAGACCTCAATGATATTTGGGGCTATGTTGATGAAGACACGGATACGGAATACGCCATTGTTGGCTGCCAATATGGTATTTCAGTAGTGAATCTACAAGACCCATCAGCACCTGTGGAAGTGGGTTATGTACCCGGTCCTTCAACGGTATGGAGAGATATGAAAGTCTGGAACAACTACGCTTATTGTGTGGATGATGAAGCTGGTCAAGGCTTGATCATCATTGATTTGAATGCCGTTCCTGACACCATCACCTACCAAGTATGGCAAGGAGATGAAGAAACGGGTGTGAATTTCAGCACGGCGCACAACATCTTTATCGACGAAAATGGTATTGCCTACATTGTAGGTGCGAACTGGGGCATTGGAGGTGCATTGATGTTGGATCTGAATGGAGATCCTTGGAATCCGACATTAGTAGGTCAATATTCCGAGCATTATGTACATGATGCTTACGTTAGAGGGGACACGCTTTGGGCGGCTGAAATTAACGATGGCTTACTTACTGTTATTGATGTAAGTGATAAAAGTGATCCTATTGTATTGGGTAGTACGGCAACCCCTAATGACTTTGCGCACAACTGCTGGTTAACCGATGATGGGAAAACCATTTATACGACTGATGAAGTGAATGGTGCCTACTTAACCGCCTATGATGTGAGTGATGTAACAGATATTGTTGAAGTGGATCGCATACAATCCAGCCCCGGTAATAATGTTTGTCCGCACAACACCTATGTGAATGGTGATTATTTGGTTACTGCTTACTATAGAGATGGTTTGACGATACATGATATTTCTCAGCCTGACAATATGATTCAAGTAGGTAATTTCGATACCTCTCCCCTATCTGGTGCCGGTTTAGATGGCGCTTGGGGCGCTTATTGCTACTTCCCATCAGGCAGAGTGATCGTAAGTGATATGCAAGAAGGACTATTCATTTTTGATGTGGACTATCAGCAAGCGGCTTATTTGACGGTGAATGTTTCTGCCTTTGTATTAGATTTCCCGATCGCAAATGCTAGTGTGGAATTATTAGGAACTGGCTTAAATGGCTTTACTGATTTTGAAGGTGTACATAAAACGGGCTTCCCTGAAAGTGGTACATATACTGTACTGGCGGACGCACCAGGATTCTTACCCAAAGAAGTGGAAGTAGAATTGACACAAGGGGAAACCACCATAGCGGATATAGAATTGAATCCGCAGGTACCTTTCAACTTAAGTGGTACACTTATAGACACGGATGGCGAGCCTGTTCCCAATGGGGTGGTTGAGATCAGCAATTATGAGTTTGATTTAGCTACTACAACAGATGAAAATGGTGTATTCGAGTTTGGCGGTTTTTATGAGGGCACTTATGAGGTCGTAGCGGGCGCATGGGGCTATACCTTAAGCGTATTAAGCGAACAAGAATTAGCTTCTTCTGATGGACCTTTGAATTTCGTCCTTGAAAAGGGAGCTTATTTAGACGACTTCTATATCGATTATGGCTGGGATGTTGCAAATGAGGCCGACTTAGGCGGCTGGGAATTAGGCGAACCTGTTGGTGTTGAATTCTTCCCCTTTGGCTTTTTGCACCCGGATGAAGATATTGCTGGAGATTTGGGTGACCAGTGCTATTCAACAGGTAACAGTGGTGATGTATTTGATGCGGTTAATAATGGAAGTGTTCGTTTGACCTCACCTGAGTTTGATGTGACAGATTATGAATCGCCTTATTTGAGTTATCATTTATGGTTTGTGAATGCGTCACAAACTGGAGGCGGAAATGATGATGTGTATGTACAGTTGACCAATGGTATAGATACTATAGAGTTGGATTACTTAACAGGTTTAGATTGGTCATCAAATTTTGATGGTTGGAAATTCTCCCAATTCGATTTATTAGATGTGGGCTTGGAGCTTACGCCTAATATGCGCTTCATAGTAGATGCTCAAGCTGGCTTCAATAATTTTGAAGTATTAAACGTAGGCTTAGATGCTTTCCATGTGATCGACAGTGCGAATATGGTCAGCGTACAAGAGATACAAGAAACAGCTTCTACTGATATTCAAGTATATCCAAACCCTACAAGCGGACCCGTTCAATTACAGATCGACAGTGCTGATCCGTTGGTAGCTGAGCAAGAGAAAATCATTGAGTGGTATGATGTCACTGGAAGACGAGTGAAGCAAGTTCGTTTTGATGGTAATGCATTGATGTTGTTTGATAGTCCGCAAGCACCCGGTATGTACACTTATATGGTTCGATTGAAAGACCGCAGTGTATTGGGTAGCGGGAAGATCGTGATTCACTAAGATTGAAAAGTATGCATTTTCCGCTGGTGACTGACTCGACTCTGCGAGGGATAGTAGTGGTTATGAAGCCGCTGAATGCGCCCTGTTTGGCGGC
>JAHDGT010000473.1 GCA_020631675.1 Bacteroidota bacterium | reverse complement strand
TTACTTTTGGCTGGGTACTTAAACAACCACCAAATGTACATTAGACGTCAAATGACAAGGAATAGCAATAGTCTAAGAACTTTTGGATAAGTTCTTGCGTAAGTAACAATGACATAGTTTGTTGGTCATAAGCTACAGAGAAGGATAATTTGAAAGGGTGGTTTCAATCTTCTTTGTAGCTTTTTTTATGTCTTATACCATATGAAACCAATGTCGTAATTTCACGTCAAAGATTTGTGTCGTATACTATTTGAAATCAAAATCATAACACAAATATGAAAGGATTGCTGAACATCGCACTTTTGTTCGCCTTATCATTAGGCTTGACAAGTGCATATAGCTTTGCTCAAACAGATCCCGCCATTGAAGACGGCCTGGAAGACTTCATTCCGAAAAGTAATTTCCCAGAACCGGCCAACCGTGAAGCTGCCACCGCAGTGGTCAATATTGATATGGATGTGATGGGCTTGAACCCCGGCGATAATGAATTGCATATGGACGAAGCAACAGAGGTAAAACTCAATGCCTACTACAATAGTCGTTCACGCCAATACTGCATCGAGGCTTTCACCTCAGATAAACGCCCGGTGCCATTAGATATCGTTCGCTCTGATGAGAACACCGCTTGTTATTTCGTTACCGTTGGCCCGGATTGGATCAATGTGATCTGCTCCGAGCAATACGATTATAGTGAAGATGCTCGCGCCAATGAAGAGATCATGACCACCAAGCAAGAAGCCAAGCAAGAAGAAGAGGTCAAGAAAACAAATGAAGCTGTTCTAGACAAGATCAAAGCTTTTGAAAGCGAGCAAAAGGCAGGCAAAAAGAAAAAGAGCAAGAAGAAGAAAAAAGGACTTTGGCCATAAACCCAAGTCGACAGTTTCTGTTTTATTAAAAAAGACTCTTTGAAATAAAAAGCGCTATGCGAATCGGATCATCCGTATTCGCATAGCGCTTTTGCAATTTAACGCAATAAAACTTTGCGACTCAAAGCCTTTCCGTCTTGTACAAACTGTATCAAGTACATACCCGCATTCATATTATTAGTAGGCACGGTCAAGCTCTGCTGAGCTGTTAATGTGTGGGTATAAAGCATACGTCCGTCAATAGACCAGATGTATAATTGACCCGCCTCGGCACTTAGCAATTCATTCGCTGAAATGTTCAAGTGACCTGGATATTGTTCAACGATCAATGAACTTGAGCTTAACTCATCTATACCCGTAGATAAAACATCAAAGCTATCTGTATAAGTGCAATCGTTTTCGTCTGTAATGGTTACGCTATAAGTACCAGTGCTTTCTAAGCCACTTAAATTCTGACTACTGCTGCCATTGCTCCAAGCATAGCTTAGATCCCCCGTACCACCACTAACGTCTAAAGTGATACTCCCGGTTTCAGGAAATGAAACATCAGTAATATCAGCACTTACCTCAATAGCGGCTGAGCTACTGATCGTAAAATTGAAGGTTTGTGAACACCCACTATCATCCGTGACCTGTACACTGTAATCATCCGGAGCCAACCCGCTAAAGTTGAAACTGCTGGAGGAAGAAGGCGGAAATTCAATACCATTCCAGTTCACCACATAATTCGGCGTGCCACCTTCAATTAAACCCGATACACTACCGTTCGATTCTCCTGAACAAGCATTTTGTATATCTATACTAGGTGTGAAGTCCAAGCAATTGGTGAATACGTTTTCAAAAACACCATCGTAATTCGTACCCATGTATGAAGCCCAAGAAATAGTTTCTGGTGCGCTCATGGCGAGATCAATTCTGCGAACCGTGAAACCATCACCAGGTTTGGGACTTGCTCCGGTGGCATGGTGTATGTAGGTCAGGTCTAAAGATCCATCACCATCTAAGTCTTGTAGTAGAGGAGAGGATCCTAAATTGGTGCCATCTGTAAAATCTGCTACTTGTGTGGTCTCACCGCCCGCGTCTATATCCAGCCAATAGATCTGATGCTGAAATGGTGGTCCGGCGAAGAAGGAAGTATTCTCACATACCAATATCTCATCCAAGCCATCACCATCAATATCAGCAGCGGGTGCCGAGATGAGCGACCAACCATCGGTTTCTTGTTCGAAGATCACCTCCCCACTTGCGCCATCTATCGCGAAAATGATGAAGCCCGTAAAACCAGGTGTTTCCCCGATCGCTGTTGAGCAATACACATCGGGCACGCCATCATTATTCAAGTGACAGATCGTAGGAGAGGAGATGCTTTCCGTCCCTTCAAAATCTACTTGCCAAATGATCTCGTTGGTAGCACCATCTATAACGATCATTTCGCCACCATAGCTCATGATCGCGATATCGTTGACCTCATCCATATTGAAATCGGCCAAACTAGGCGGGCCGATAAAGCCTTTGGTACTGCCTTGTAACAAATTGATAGAGCCGCTGATGTCTTCTTCTAGTACCGCACTTAATGTGGTGCGGAATAACGCGCCTTCAATGGTTTCACCACCTGTACCAAAAATAATGTCTAGTTCACCATCACCATCTAAGTCGTTAATGATCGGCGACATATAAGTTTCACCACCATCGGGCATGTCTGCTTCGGCTATTAGTGCGCCGCTAACACTATTGATCAACATCAAGCTACCCGGTGGGCGGTCTGTAGAATCCGGGTGAGCGGTGGGATCCCCGCCATTGCTCTGCAAAATATCAGCAATACCATCACCGCTGATGTCGTCAATGAATTGCGGGTTGTAGAATTGCAGTATGCCTGCTTCAATGGGTTCTACATCTAAGTCATCATAAAACTGCCAGATCAACTCACCTGTGGCACCATCTAAGGCGCGGAACTCACCTAAACGGCCGCCCATGAAAACATCAGGGATACCATCATCGGTAATGTCTAAAAAACGGGCACTGCCGTAAATTTGGTCGGTCGCGCCATGCGTCCACAAGATCTCGCCTGTCGCACCATTAAAAGCGCAGAAGGCTTCATCGCGTTCAGCACCTTCTAAGCCACCGCCTGTAACAATATCAAGCACCCCATCGCCGGTCAGATCAACTGCTCTTGGAGATGAAAAATTATTGACATTGGTGCTGATCGTGCTGTTCCACAGCTCTTGTGCCTGTAAGGGCAATTGTGCGTTTATGCACAGACCAAAAACGAACAGCAGAACAATACTGTTTTTCAGCCTTGTAAATCCTAGTAAGAAATGTATCATCAGTAAAGATTTAGCCCTCCATATGACCGTAAGGTCCAATGGGGGAGGGGAAAGATAAGATAGGATTGATGTACATGATTGTTGTTGCCGAAAATTACTACAAAAAACGGGCTAAGATGTTTATAGAGCTAGCGCCTATTGATATACTGTTATTTGTGTGACGAAGCAGGGTGTTTTAATGTGCTGATGTGGATTCAA
>JAHDGT010000016.1 GCA_020631675.1 Bacteroidota bacterium | reverse complement strand
TTTATTGGTGAAAATCTAATGTTTTGAATTTTAACATTCAGCACCTACGGCGCAGGGTTAATTGTTGGGGTTGGTGCATTCTACTAACATTTAGCCCCTCTGGGGCTGGGTGCAGATGCCAACTTTATCCCTATTGTTAATTGTCGGGGGTAGGTTCATACTACTAACATTTAGCCTCTCTGGGGCAGGGTATAAATGTCCAATTTATTCCCAGTGTTAATTGTTGGTGTCGGTGCTTTCTACTAACATTTAGCCCCTCTGGGACTGAATACAAATACCAAGTTTATCCCCAATTGCAAAAAAGAAATTCAATGGGCAATAGGACAATAACGAACCATCAATAGCTCCATTAGGAGCTGCATGTTAGTAGAAAAAAACGGAATCCCCCTGAATTTATCCCCTGCCCACCAATCTACCCGACAAAGGGCCACGCCAGGGATAGCAGCGGTATGAGGTAGCCCATAAGGCTATTGAGCGGCGGCTTACAAAGGCGGCCCAGAGGTAGCCATTTGTAAGCCTGCCAGCGAAAAGCCTTATGGGCTGCCGAATTTAGCGAATAGCCCGACCCGCCATGCTCTACATGGCGGGGGGCACCCAAATAAAAAAAGACAGCATACCCATCAAAAACAGCAGTTTTCAAAATCACGAAAACCCAAAAGTCCCAAAGGGACGAAATACCAAAGCGATGGATGTAAATCCATCGAAAATAGGAGGATCCATTAAAAAATGTTATCCCACAAGCCAAAATAAACGAATGGGCGACAAGCCCCGTTATTTGTCCAGTGACCCATAGATCGCGACATGATCGAAATCATTATCTTTGTCGGCCCAAAATTTTCGATTTACGTTCCTTCCAAGTAGACAGAACAATAGTAGTAAAATGAATAAGCTTTACACGCCTACGTCCACGCCCAAGATGTCTAGCCCCAATATCGGTACCCGTACCCGTCAAGACAGATTTCAGCCTTTGCAGCGATTGTGCTTTGCGCTGGTATTAATGCTATTAATGAGCAGCAGCGCACTTGTGCTGGCTGGCAACGGCATTGAAACCGATGACGATGGCGGCTCAACGCTTTTCACCTTCGGGGATCAGTCGGTCAGTTTGAATGAGTTCAGGCATGTGTATGAGAAGCACAATATGAGTGATTCTACTTTATACACCCAGCAATCGGTAGATGAATATTTGGAGTTGTACATCAATTTCAAGTTGAAGGTGGCCGAGGCGGAGCGTTTGGGCTTAGATACCGTCAAAGAAATTCGCGAGCAGTTGGCGGGCTACCGCGCGCAGCTCTCTAAGAGCTATTTGTACGATAAAGACATTTCTGAAAAGCTGGTCAAAGAGGCTTATGATCGCATGAAAGAAGAGATCAAGGTGAGCCATTTGTTGATCCGTGTGGATCCCAGCGCATCGCCCACAGATACTTTGCAAGCCTACAAAAGATTGATGGGCTTGCGCGATCAGTTGGTCAAGGGCGGAAAGATGGCAGAGATCGCGGAGAAGCACTCTCAAGATCCATCGGCAAAAGAGAATAAAGGCGATCTGGGCTACATCACCGTATTCCAGACCGTATATCCGTTCGAGTCTGCCGCCTATAATACGCCGGTGGGCGAGTATTCGCAGCCTGTGCGTACCAAGTACGGCTACCACATTTTAAAAGTAGAAGATCGCCGTGCGGCTCGCGGTAAGGTAAAGGTGGCGCATGTGCTGCTACGTGCCGATGACCGCATGAAGCCAGAAGAGCAGGCCGTGGTAGA
Organism: Bacteroidota bacterium; assembly: GCA_020631675.1. Classification (GTDB taxonomy): domain Bacteria; phylum Bacteroidota; class Bacteroidia; order Chitinophagales; family UBA2359; genus JAHDGT01. The sequence continues at coordinate 19,227 of JAHDGT010000016.1, read as the reverse complement.
GAAAAAAGCCAACGAGATTTACAAGCAGTTGACCAAAGGCAAGATCAAGTTTTCAGAGGCGGCAAAAGCGCATTCGCAAGACAAGCAATCTGCTATGCGAGGCGGTGAGTTAGAGTGGTTCGGCAGCGGTCAGATGCTAGAATCTTTTGAAGACGCGGCCTTCGGTTTAGAGAATTTAGGAGACATTGCCAAGCCGGTAAAAACGCCGATCGGTTTCCACATCATCAAGCTATTGAATGTGCGCAAGGTGGGATCTTTTGACGATGCCAAGCGCGAGATCCGCAGTCGCATTGAGCGAGACAGTCGCTCACAAGTGAGCAAGCAGGTCTTCTTCAACCGACTTAAAAAAGACTATCAATTCGAAGAAGAGAACGCCAATTTAAAGATGTTCACCAATCAGGTAACTGATGAGGTGCTTAAGAGCAAATGGCGCAATAAAGAGGTGAAATATGCCGAGAAGGTTTTGTTCCGTCTCAGCAACCCCAATGAGAAAAAAGCAACGGCTTTCAATATTGGTCAGTTCGCGCATTTCGTAGAGCGCAACCAGCGTCAGGGCAAAACTCGCACGGTACAAGGCACGGTCAACAACCTCTACCGCCTATTCGTAGAGCAAGAGTTGATCGCTATTGAAGAGACGCTTTTAGAAACGAAGTACCCGGAATTCGGTCGCTTAATGAAGGAGTTCCGCGACGGTACTTTGCTCTTTGATCTGACCGAGGATAAGGTGTGGAATTTCGCCATTAAAGACAGCGTGGGCTTGGAGAAATTCTACAATGCCAACAAAGACAACTACCAGTGGAAAGAGCGCGTTCGTGCGGCGGTGTTCACGGCTCGCGAGGCTACGATGATCCCTGCGCTTCGCCTACGTGTGGAGACCGCGAAAGAGGAAGATCTTGCCACGCTTACCAAGTCTATAGAGAAGGAGTTCAATGTACAGCGCGGCTCGCAAAAAGCCATTCGCGCTGAGTATGGCGTATATGAAAAAGGTGCCAACACCACCATTGATCAGGTAAAATGGAAGAAAGGAGTGAGCGAAGAAGTTGCACTCCAATCAGGACATGTTACCTTTGCCAAGATCACGGAGGTGCTGGATCCCGCCCCTAAAAAGCTGGACGAAGCCAAAGGCTACGTAGTTGCCGACTACCAAGCACAGTTGGAAGACGAGTGGGAGGCGGACTTGCGTAAGCAATACCCCGTAAAGATCAGCGAGAAAGTGCTGAAGTCGGTTTATGGGCGCGAGCCTTTGAAAAAGGACAAATAATAATCAATTTGAAAGTTTGACAATGAGACAATTTGAAAATGATACTTCACAGTGGCGTGCATTTTCAAATTTTCAAATTGACTAATTGCCTCATTTTTGAGAAACAATACGAACATATCCACCAATAAGCTACTGCTGCGAACGATGGGCATTTTTATGTTGCTCATCGGCGTTTCCGCTTGCGAGTGGCTCGGCATGGGCAATGCCCAAACCGACGCCCGCCCCATCGCGCGCATAGGCGATAGCTACTTGTACGATACCGATCTTGGCTCGATCGTGCCTAAAGGCACTTCGGCCGCTGACAGTACCGAGATGATCAATTTCCACATTGATTCTTGGATCAGACAGAAGCTCTTGCTGCTACAAACCGATCAGCTACCCTTAGATGTTCAAGTCAACATCAACCGTCAGGTCAGTCAGTATAAAGAGTCCTTAGTGGCCTATCAGTTGGAGCGACAGCTACTGCACGACAATCCGGATACCGTAGTAACCGATCAGCAAGTAACAGAATATTACGAGTCGCACAAAGACGGTTTCATCACCAAAGACAACGTCTTATTGGCGCGCTACGTTATATTGAACAATGAAGCGCCCCGCATAGATTCGGTCAAGCACTGGCTCACCCAAGAAGAGGTAGATGAAGCGGTATTAGAAGACTACTGCTACCAATTCGCTACGGATTTCATTGCCAGTCCCACTTGGTTCCAGTGGAATATACTGCTCAATGAGATTCCCATCGCATCAGACGATCCCAAGGCTTTTTTAGAAGGACGCAAGTTCTACCGCACTAAAGATGCCGTGAACACCTATATGATTCAAATAGTCGACTACGGACTACAAGGCGAAACCGCACCTTTGGATTATGTGAGTGAGGATATAAAAAAGGTGATCCTGAATAAAAATCGCTTGCAATACATCGATAAATTCAAAGATCAACTCTATCAAAAAGCCCTGCAAAACGGGCAAATAGAAACCTATGAATAAGATCAATTTTACAGCTCCGATCGCTGCTTGTATTTCTCGCAGCTGCTTTATTTGGAGCTTTGTTTTGGCATTCGGACTTATGTTGAGTGGCATTACAGCCCAAGCCCAAGGCGACCTACTGATCGACGAGATTGTTGCCATTGTTGGAGACAACATCATTTTGCGTTCTGATGTGGAGATCCAAACGCTGCAAGCTCAATCTAACGGCATAACAGGTGATGACCTGTCTTGCCAGGTGTTGGATCAGTTGCTACTAGAAAAAATGTTCCTCGCCCAAGCCGCCGTGGATAGTGTCATGGTATCTGAAGATGAGGTGGAAGCGAGCTTAGATGGCCGCTTGCGTTATTTCGTAGGCCTATTCGGTGGTGATCAAGCCAAGATGGAGCAGTACTACGGCAAGTCCTTTTTAGAGATTAAAGAGGAGATGCGCGATGAAGTACGCGACCAGCTTTTAGCCCAACGCATGCAGCAGATCGTAGTAGAAAATGTGAAGGTGACGCCTAAAGAGGTGCGCGCCTTTTATGAGTCTATCCCACAAGACAGCATCCCTTATTTGAATGCGGAAGTAGAATTGAGCCAGTTGGTCATAGAACCTTCTTTGACCAAGGCGCAAAAAGAAGCTGCAAAAGATCAATTGCTCCTACTAAAATCCAAGATAGAATCAGGAGAAGAAGACTTTGCTCGTTTGGCGGGTGCTTTTAGTGAGGATCCGGGATCTGCTTCTAATGGTGGTGATCTGGGCTGGGTAGAGCGTGGTACCTTCGTACCCGAGTTCGACGGAGCAGCATTCCGCCTAGCAGCAGGAGAGCTGTCAGACATAGTAGAAACTCAATTCGGCTTCCACTTGATCGAGATGATCGAGCGTCGTGGTAATAAAATCAACTGTCGCCACATTTTGATCAAGCCCCAATACAGCACAGCAGAATCAGATGATGCGATCGCTTTATTGGATAGTGTTCGCAACTTAGTACTTACGGATTCTTTAGACTTCAAAGATGCCGTAGCAAAATACAGCACTGATGATGGTGGTGAGAGTGGGGGAGGAGTAGTCCTGAATCCGCAAACCGGTTCCATCAGCTTTGAGATGGATCAGTTAGATCCTAACCTCTACTTCACCATTGATACCCTTAAAAAGCATGCGGTTTCCAAACCTGTAGAGTTCATTCAACAAGATGGTTCTACCGCTTACCGCATCATTCGAGTAGACGAGCGAACGAGTCCGCACGTAGCCAACCTCAAAGACGATTACGACAAGCTGAAGACCGTAGTGCAATCCCAAAAGCAGCAAACCGCTTTGTATAATTGGATCGAGAAGAAAGCCCCCAGAACTTATGTGAAGATCAATGACGACGGTCTCAAGTCTTGCGTACATATGGAGAAGTGGGTGAAGAATAGGTAGCGTAATACTACTAACACATGACCATTCTCGACTGTCGATTTTTTGACGGTCATATCCAATAAAATAATGCATCTTAGCACCTATTCGGCAATACTGCTGGATAGGTGCTTTTTTCGTTGGGCTAAATGCACTTTGTAAAAAGAAATTGAATACTCCGGAAAAAGGATTGACCTTTTTCATTTTAGTCATTTCGGGTCAAAAAGGCGTAAAGAAATCCAGGCTGTTTGAGCCTGACGCAGTCGGCGAGTTTCTGGATTTTAGCTTTTTTGGCACTAAATGGCGTTAAGAAATGAAAGCAGTCTTGATTTTTGCTTCTTTGCATCAAGGCAAAGAAGAATAGGAATTACTATTGAGTTAAAGCACTTTTTGCTTTATGTACTATTCGGCTACTCACGGTAAAACTTCGTGATAAGCTTTAATTAATCAATCTATCATCAATATGGGAATCTTCAACTTATTCAAAAAAAACAAGACCGAACAAGAAGTCGTAGATACAGGCGTCTGCCCCAACTGCTGGGGAAGACAAGAATACGAAGGGCATGTGATCGAAGTCGCCCGCGACCGCCAGATCGACATCAACAACCACGATTCCACTGCTACGCAAGCCTTTGTTCAGGATTTCGTTACCCAGCACATCAGCGGTATTAGATTGCAAAATGAAGGGGCAAAAACGGTATGTGCGCGTTGTAAGGCGGAGTATTGATCAAGGCCAGTTTTCGGATCTATAGCAGTGAGATGAACGATATGGTCTTACAGAGGGTATGTTTATTATATTTACTGATTGTAAACAAAAGCTTCATTTTGCTTATGCTAATAATATTACCTATAGAATGGCCGCTGTGGCGTTTCGTTCAAATTCAAAAGTTATTGCTGCTTAGTAGCTTTATCTGCTTGTTGTTTTTAAGTGTAAGCACTTTAGCGCAAGAGCAAACGCCTGTTTGCTCAAGTATGGAATGCTGTTATGAAGAAAAACTGCCAGAAAATGAGCAACTGATCTCATGTGATTTTTTTGGTACGGTTTCACAAAATGAGGATAGCCTGTATGTATTGAGAAGGTATTATCCGGATACGAAGCAACTCATTAGACTTTATTACGGTACAAAAAGCAATGTGAATGCCGCTAAAGAAGGAGCCTATAAATCATGGTATGATGATGGCGCACCCATGACCACAGGAGCGTATGCGAACAATGAAAAGACAGGACACTGGATTTATTATCGGATGAGAGGCAGTGAGCAGAAAAAGTCAGAGGGGGAATACTTGTCCGGAGAGCAAGAAGGAGAATGGGTTTACTATTTGCCACAATCTTATGTGAAGAAGATCACTTACGCGAACGGGAAAAGAAACGGACAGTATTTATTATTGGATTCTTTAGGAAATACTGTGAAAAGCGGAACGTATAAAAATGATGAATGGGTAAGCGGAGATAAAGAAAATGACATAAGTGGTACGTCTATAGAAGTAACTAAGATGCCCGCTTTCCCCGGTTGTAAGAAAAAGTACAAAGTGGCTGAAGATCGAATGAAGTGTGCGAATAAGAAATTAGCCCAATATATCGTTGAAACGATTGAATATCCAGAAGCGATGCGACAGCAGAGTATTGAAGGAACGGTTTATGTTGTCTTTGAAGTTGACAAGGAGGGGAATATCGTTGATGTGATTTCAAAAAGAGGGGTTTGTGATGCATTTAAAAACGAGAGTCTTAGAATCATCAACGCTATGCCGAATTGGAACCCTGGTGAAAAAACAGATGGCGAAGAAATTAGTGTAGACTTTACACTCCCAATTCGATTTAAATTGGAATAATACCAGATTGATTAAAATCGCGGAAATCCCTAAGAGTCCCAAGGGAGGGCATATCAAAGCGATGGATGTGAATCCATCGTGTAGGTGGGCGAATGGCACAAAAAAAAGGACCTCGCACATACGCGGCGAGGCCCTTCCACCTATTATCGATCCTCAAAAGAATGAGTTCGTTTTGTTAGGCTTATCCTATTCTCTAAGGCGATTACTTAGAAAGGATAAGTATTTGCTTCAACAACCACATCAGCAACTGCGCGGCGGGCATTTTTCAAGTTGTAGGCGTTCAACTTGGTGAAGCGTTTTAAGCCCATGAGCATCATTTTCTGCTCATCGCCACCTTCAGTGAAGGCGTAAATGGATTCGCGACCAGCGTCTCCTAATACACGCATAGCATCGTGCATAATGATGCGACACATCTCGATCTGTGACGCTGCTTTCTCTTCTCCGATTTTGCTGACCAATTTCTCGGTACGCAATAAAGTAGATTCGAAGATATAGGTCTGAATGAGCATGTCTGCTACATTCATTAAAATCTCTTGCTCGCTTTTCAATTGTTGCATCAGCTTTTGAACCGCAGCACCCGCCACCATTAAAATGGCTTTCTTCATATTGCGAACTGCCTTGTGTTCTTCGCTGAACAAGCCCGTTTCTCCGTTGCCGAAGCTTGGGATGCTCATCAGCTCTTTTTGTACCGCCATAGCAGCACTCATCACATCGAGCTTGCCCTTCATGGCTTTCTTCAATAGCATGTCAACACTTAACATGCGATTGATCTCATTGGTGCCTTCAAAGATGCGACTGATACGCGCGTCGCGATACATGCGCTCTACAGGTGTCTCGGCACTGTAGCCCATACCCCCGTAAATCTGTACCCCTTCATCTACTACGAAGCCTTTTACTTCGGAGGCGTATACTTTAAGCATCGCGCACTCCATGGCGTAAACCTCGACGCACTTGTATTTAGCTTCTAAAGGTGCTGTGCCTTGAGCCACCATCTCATCATAAGCTTGGTCGATGTATTTGGTGGTTCTGTATACCGCACTCTCAGCAGCATACGTACGAGCCGCCATCATGGCTAATTTATGCTTGATCGCTCCGAACTTACTGATCGGCTGACCGAACTGTAAACGTTCATTCGCATAGTTCACCGAGAAACCGATGCACTTCTTGCTAGAACCTACAGAGCTACTCGCTAACTTAATACGACCTGTATTCAACACATTCAAGGCAATGCGGAAACCTCCGCCACGTTCGCCCAATAGGTTTTCAACAGGAACAGGTACTTCATTGAAGAAAATCTGGCGAGTAGAAGACCCCTTGATACCCATCTTAGGTTCTTCGGCTCCTAAGGATACACCACCAAATGCTTTTTCTACGATGAAGGCAGACAAATTAGCGTCGCCTTTGATCTTCGCGAAAACAATGAAGATGTCGGCAAAACCAGAGTTGGTGATCCACATCTTTTGCCCGTTCAGCTTGTAGTGGGTACCATCTTCAGAAAGTGTAGCCGTTGTTTTTCCAGAGTTCGCATCAGAACCAGCGCCCGGCTCTGTTAAACAGTAACAGGTCTTAGATCTACCCGTTACCATTTCTGGTAAGTACTTCGCTTTTTGCTCGGCATTACCATACAACAACAAAGGAGCAATACCGATACTGGTCTGAACACCGATCGTCAAGGCAAAAGAATAACCCTGACCACCTGCTTCATTGCTGAATACTGTTGTTGTGAAGTCCACATCAAAACCACCATACTCCTCCGGAACGCCTGCGCCTAAGAAACCCAAGTCGCCTGTCTTCTCTAGAAGCATAGGCATGAGGGTCAAATCTTTTTTAGAATCTAATAGATCGATACGAGGTTCGATCTCTTGAGCGATGAAGTCCAGCATGGCTTGATGCATCATATGCTGTTCTTCCGTAAATTCTTCAGGAACGAAAATGTCCTGAGCTGCGGATTCTTTAATCAAGAACTCCCCACTTTTTAGACGTGAAGAGACATTCGCAGTCGTATCCATGAGCGATTAATAATAGGTGTTAAGATGTGAAATCAGTTACTTATTCAGTAACGAAAACAAAATTAGGCATCTGTGCCTAATTTTGCAAGTGTGTTATAAAATTATTTTGAAAGTGTGCCAATTAGGCGACTTTGTAATGCTATACTTAACTTGCGAGTCGAATCAATTATGTCAACTAAAGAACGCATATTAGAAAAAGCACTTGAACTCTACAACGAGCAAGGTGTGAGTTCAGTGAGTAGCCGCAATGTGAGCGATGCGCTCGACATCAGCTATGGTAACCTATGCTATCATTTCCCTAAGAAGAAGGATCTGATCAATAGGCTGTACCTCAATATGCAGACTGAGTTGAACCAAGAGTTCAAGCGGGTACAAGATGACATCTTTAGTCTGGGTTTTATTGTAGGCAGTCTACGAGCTTTATTAGAAGTACTCTTCAAGTACAAATTTTTCTTTTTAGACAATACCTATATCGTAAGGCAGCTACCCAAGATCAATGCGCACTACACCAATCAATTGGCGGAAAGAAAGAAAATCTGGCGCATGGTCACGAACTACCTGCTACAGAATGGTTATGTAAAACCCGAGCCAGTGGATTGGCATTACGATATGGTGATCCATACTTTAATGATGATCGTGAACAGCTGTGTGAGTGATGCGGAATTATACAATGATTTAGAAAAAGAAAAGCGAATAGATTTTTACTTGGATCAATTTTACAGCGTGATCAGAATGTCTTTAACCGAGAAGGGATTATTGGCCTTCGATAAATTGTATAGAGAACGGAAGGAGAAGGAGAAGGAGAAGGAGAATCTTGGTTGATTGATGTGCTGATGTGGGTTCAATTTGAGAATTTGATAATGAGCTAATTTGAAAATGCTTATTCATTGTAGCGGCGCTGCTTGCCTGCGCCCTTTTACCGCACATCAAGTTTGAACCTTAGATGTAGGCAGATATTTTGATAGACAAGATGATGTAGGGGCGATCCCTTGTGGTCGCCCTTTCGCCGTAAATCAGGATGTATACAAATCCTGTTCATCTAAAAATCCGTTAAAATCTACGGTTTAAAATGGGGGCATTCAAAATTCAAAACTAACACATTCAAAATTTCGGATCGTGCGAGGGATAGGAGTGGAAAAATTAAAGAACCCCCATTGCTCCCAAACCAGAAACAATAGGGGTTACTGTAGTAGACCGTTTTGTAAGGAGGATACAGACTATACTTACGTTATAAACTAAGCCTCAGCAGTTGCCGTTTGATGCGCATCCACCAATTTTTGTTGAACATCGGCAGGCACAGGCTGGTACTCGGCGAAGGTTTGCGTGTGCTTGGCACCTCCCTGCGTAATGGAACGCAATGCAGAAGCGTAGCGATACAATTCCATGAGCGGCACACGGGCTTTGATGGTTTGGTAATGCCCGGCAGTATCCATACCCATGATGATCGCACGGCGGGTTTGAAGGTCGCCCATCACATCACCCGTCATCTCGGGGTCCACCAGCACTTCCACATCATAGATCGGCTCTAAGAGCTGTGGCTTGGCTTTTTGGAAACCATTTTTGAACGCCTGCGAAGCCGCCAATTTAAATGCCATATCATTAGAGTCGACGGCGTGCATCTTACCATCGTATACGCTCACACGAATGTCGCGCACATAAGAACCCGTAAGCGGACCATTTTCCATTTTTTCCATGATCCCCTTAATGATGGCGTTCATGTATTTGGCGTCAATAGAACCTCCTACGATGCAGTTGTAGAAGACCAGATTGCCGCCCCAATCCAATGGAATGATCTCTGGCGAACGACGAACCGTTAAGCCGGCTGGTGGGGGCATGCCCTCCGTATAGGCCTCAATGAGCATGTGCACCTCACCGAATTGACCAGAACCACCCGATTGCTTTTTATGGCGGTACATCTCCTTGACCGAGCCGCGAATGGTCTCGCGGAAAGCGATCTTAGGCTCTTCGTAATTGAACTCTACCTTATAGTTGTGCTTCAGCTTCCACTTGATCATAGACAGGTGTAGCTGCCCTTGTGCGCTGACCAGCAGCTGCCCTAATTCTTTGCTGTTTTCTAAAACGATCGTAGGATCTTCATTGCGCAAGATCATCAATGACTGCGCTAACTTCTCCATATCATTCTTATTGTCGGTGGTCACGGCTTCTTGTATGCGCGGACCCGGGAAGGCGATCGGTAAAATATTGAACGGATGCGCTTTCTCGTGCAGCGTACTATTGGTATCCGTATTTTTCAGCTTCACCGTACAGCCAATATCACCCGCCGATAGACTGTTTACCGTTTCGCGGTTCTTACCGTTCATCAAGAACAATTGGTTGATGCGCTCACTGGCACCACTGATCGAGTTGATCAGATCGGATCCCGTTGTCAAAGTGCCCGAATACACCTTGAAGAAAGACATTTCCCCTAAGTGCGGCTCGCTGATCGTTTTGTACACGAACAAGCAAAGCGGACCATTCGGGTCGCAGGGCAAGAGCTTACCACTCTTCCGACTAACTGGCGGTACATCCGCCGATGAAGGACCAATGTCTCTCAGAAAACCCATCACTCTACCCGTACCCATATTGCGGGTGGCAGAGCTGATGAACAAGGGGAAAATATCGTGGTTCACCATCGACTTTCTCAGCCCTTCCGACATTTCCTCTTCCGTCAATTCGCCTTTCTCAAAATACTGTTCCATCAAACCCTCATCATTCACGGCGATCGCCTCAATGAGGTCATTATGTAGTTGATTCGCTTTTTCTTTTTCACTGTCCGGGATCGGCAATTTTTCAGGCTTACCGCCACCATCCGGAAATTTGTAAACCACCATCTTCAGCACATCCACAATGGCATTAAAGCCAACGCCCTGCTCCATAGGGTACTGCACCATCACCACATTATCGCCAAAACGCGACTTCGCCTGGTCTACCGTCGTATCAAAATCACTCTTATCATTATCCATTTGGTTCACCACGAAAAGCGCGGGCAACTTATGCCGCTCAACCGTAGACCAAATGGTTTCCGTACCTACCTCAACGCCTTTCGTAGCGTTCAGAACCACAACCGCCGTATCCGACACCCGCAGAGAACTCACTACTTCGCCAATGAAATCATCATAGCCCGGCGTATCAATAATATTGATCTTATTGTCTTTCCAAGTCACATGCATCAGCGTGCTGAACAGCGAATTGCCGCGCTCCTGCTCCAAAGCATGATGATCAGAAACCGTATTCTTATCCTCCACAGTGCCACGTCGCGTTGTTTCGCCGGCCTCAAACAACATGGCTTCAACAAAGGAGGTTTTCCCACTGCCGGCGTGGCCGACAATGGCCACATTCTTGATTTTTTTGGTGTCAAAGGAAGTCATAGGTATTTGGTTTGCGAGTACAGAGCGGCCGTGAGGAGTAATTCCCGAAAATCAGAACATGTACCGGCACTAAGTACTCTGGTGATGAAGCAAAGGGCTGCTTCAAAAAGGTTCTAGCTGGCTTGCGCAGGAAGGAATGGAGCCATATAAAAGAAAGGCGGCAAGCCATGAAGGCTAACGATTGTTAGCACTTTACCGAATATAGGGAATTTAAATGACATTGCATCATATTGTCATGTCTTTTTCAGGGCGCATGCCCGCAATAAAAAGCTGGCGCTAGCAAGCAGAGAAATAATCGGCATACGGCACGAAAGTCTCACTACTCGAGTCTCCTATCTCAAGTCTAATAAAGCGCCAGCTTTCCACTGCGGTCACCGGGCTATCCGTTCCTACAAAATGGGCTATCTGGGGGTTCGTTGCACTACTTGGCGGTGGCTACCTCTGGGCCGCCCCCGCCAAGCAGGCACTCACGCCCCATCTATCCCATTTAGTACCACTCCTATCCCTTGCGCACGAACAATGTGATAATGAGGCAATTTGAAAATTTGAAAATCGTTTTCCATTCCCATCTACGGTTCAAATGTGATGTACGGCAAATGTTGCCAAATTGGTATTCCTTACATCAAGGGCGACCACATGGGATCGCCCCTGCCAATCATCCAGTCCATCAAAATATCCAACCACATCTACAGTTCAAATATGATGTGCGGCAAATGATGCCCCCATTTTCAAATTGCCAAATTGAAAATTTTCAAATTAACTCCAGCACTTACCTTTGCAGCATGTCTCAAGACAATTCCATACAACTCAGCGTGGTCATCATCACCTACAATGAAGCCGCGAACATCGAGCGCTGCATCCGCTCGGTACAAACCGTCGCGGATGAGGTCTTGGTGGTCGATTCTCATTCTACTGACGATACCGTTGCGATCTGTGAGGCACTAAGCGCGCGAGTCATCCTACATGATTTCGAGGGGCATATTCAACAGAAGAACTACGCTAAAGCCCAAGCCCGCTACGATCACGTTCTCTCTTTAGATGCCGATGAAGCCCTTTCAACAGAGCTAGCGGCCTCCATAGCCGAAGCCAAGCAAAATTTCACAGCCGATGGCTATGTTTGTAATAGATTGAATAACTATTGCGGCACTTGGGTACGCCACGGAAGCTGGTATCCCGATCGCAAACTGCGACTATGGGATCGTAGGAGAGGGGAGTGGGGCGGCAGAAACCCCCATGATCGTTTTATACTAGGAGAAGGAACGAAAGTAAAGTCTTTAAAAGGAGATCTATTGCACTATACCATAAGCAGCATAGAACAGCATTTACAACAGATAGATAGTTTTTCCAGCATCACGGCCCAAGCACTTTTCGAAGAAGGAAAAAAAGCTTCAGCATTTCATTTATACCTCAAACCCTATTTTAAATTTTTGTGGAGCTACGTTATCAAATTGGGCTTTTTAGATGGGCATCACGGCTATGTGATCAGTAAAAATTCTGCCCATGCCTATTTCTTACGCTACGCGAAACTGCGGGAGTTATGGCGTGCGCAAAAGCAGGCAAAAAAATAGGGACTCTCCGTGCCATTTGAATCGGCAGGGGAGTCCCATTGAAACATGTTTATTGGACTTGCTTTTTTATTTTACTAGAACGGATATTCTTGCTTGGCAATTGCGTGATTCGCGATCTGGCGGCGCAGTTCCTTCGCATTCACATCATAACGAGGCGTTAGCCAATCCAGCATACGATGCATCATAGACTGTTCTAAACCATCGGCATAAGCGGCAATGGCATCATGCCCTTGTTTGCGCACTTTGTCTAAGGCTTCGTAAAGATACAAACGAACAACTGATGATAAAACTTCTATCTCTTCTTTTGAGCGCATTTGCTTGTTCTGTAGTTTCTGTACACGCAACAATAAAGATTCCGCGATATAGGCTTCTCCTAGTATATCAGACAAGCACATGATGATCTCTTGCTCATCTACTAACTTTAGTTTGAGCTTTCTGCCCGCCGCACCGCTGATCAGTAAGAAGGCTTTTTTAAAGTTATCTACAATGCGCTCTTCCGTATCCAAGCCTTTACCGCTCTTGAAAGGCACCCTTGTCTTCGCGATGTGGAAAGGCAAGCTCTTGGTCGGACCCATCAAATCAATTTCCTTCGTCTTATAGGCGCGCTTCATCAGTTCGGCAACAGATAATAGTCGGTTGATCTCGTTCGTGCCTTCGTATATACGCGTGATGCGGGCATCACGCCAGCCCATCTCAATACCCAGCTCCGCACTATAGCCCATTCCGCCATGAATTTGTAGCACCTCATCGATCACATTACAGGCCAGTTCAGAACCGTTTACCTTCAATAAAGCACACTCAATGGCGAACTCTCTAACGGCTTTGAGTTTTGCCTCACTTTGGCTCATCCCGCCATTCTTGAAAGCCTCGTACTTCAAGTCGATATTACGCCCCGTTCTATACACCGCCGATTCTAAGGCGAAGGTGCGCATGACCGCATCCCCGATCTTATACTTGATCGCTCCGAAAGATGCGATCGACTTATCGAACTGCTTGCGTTCTATGGCATACTTTATGCCACGGCTTGTGGCATATTTAGCACCACCCACACCACCAGCAGCTAATTTGATCCTACCCGTATTCAGAATGTTCAAGGCGATTTTAAAGCCTTCTCCTCTTTTCGCTAATAAATTGTCAGCAGGTACCGGGCAATCATTGAAGAATACTTGTACCGTACTAGAGCCTTTGATTCCCAGCTTGCGTTCTTCTTTACCTAAAGTGATACCGCCAAAAGCTTTCTCAACGATAAAAGCACTCAACTTTTCATCATCATCGATCTTGGCGAATACAATGAACAGATCGGCAAAACCACCATTGGTGATCCACATCTTCTGTCCATTGATCAAATAGTGGGTACCCTCCGCATTCAACTTTGCTGAGGTCTTACCTGAGTTCGCGTCAGAACCAGCGGTAGGTTCTGTCAAGGCGTAGCTAGCGATCAAATCAGCAGTGGCAATACCTGGTAGGTATTTGTCTTTTTGCGCTTCTGTACCATAATATACAATGGGTAGAGAACCAATACTGGTCTGTGCACCAATTGTAGTAGCAAAACTGAAACCCGCTGCAATGTATTCACTGAATAATAAGCCAGTATTAAAGTCGAGATCCAAACCGCCGTGCTTTTCTGATATAGAAAGTCCGCACAAACCCAATTCGGCCGCCTTGCGCAATTGTCCTTCAATAAGGTCCAACTCTTTGGACGCATCGAACTCATAGCCCCGCTTCATGATCGGCTCTTCGATCTCCATTTTACAGAAATCACTGACCATATCCGCGATCATGCGCTGTTCGTCATTCCACTCCTCAGGAATGAAAATGCTATCGGCATTGGTTTTCTTAGTAAGAAAAACCCCACCTTTTAGTCCAACATTTGATCCCGCTTGTGTTTTCTCTTGTTTAGGAACAGGGGGAAGTGCCTGCTCATTAGAAGCCGCACTATCTTTGTTTACAGATTCTGGAGTGCTTACAGATGTATTTGCCATGAATAATTCAAGTCATTGGTTGATCAATACAAATATAGCGCGATTTTATTTACAATGCATGCATTGCTTTTTATTATGTCGAAAATAAGCTTGCCACTCGGACTGATCATTTTCGGATTGACCGAAGCCTTTTTTCAACTGGACTGGGAAAAAGAAGAAACCCCGTTTCGCGCAAGAGGGCGCGCGATCGGGCATACGCTGGCCTTAATAGTCATGATCGCCGGTTTGTGTTGGGATATTTATGAAGGAGGGGTATAGTGTATGCTTATTTTACACTGCTTTCGTAGCACTGGATCCATTCTTCCGGACTCATTTTGCTGATCAACTCTCCGATCAGTGCATAGGGGATTTGCTTTACATTCTTAAAACGAATACAGCTCTTACCCATATCCAACTTTCTTGTACTGTGCTTCGGATACTCGCTAGTGAACCAATCTAGTAAGGGCTGGTGAGCATAGATGCCCATATGATATAAAGCCACATGATTTTTCTGTGAGGCGATATTAATGAAGGGTAGAGGTAGTTTGGGGTCTACCTTATAGCCTGCCGGATAAATGCTATGTGGCACCACATAACCGATCATGCCGTAGCTCATTTGTTCTACAAAGCCTTCGGGTAAGTTATCAAGTACTTGCTGCCTTAATGTTTTGATGGCTTCCTGGCGATCTTCAGGCAATTGAGCTATATATTCTTCGGGTGAGTTGGCTTTGATTTTCATGCTAACTAGCTCGATTAGTAAACACGTATGAAACAAACGTATTCTCTTAGAATTTTAATTTGACTGGTAGCCTTTCTTCCTTTCAAACTATCATTAAAGGGCAATCTGATAGATGAATCGACTTGCTGTACCATATCATAGATCAAGTGGTTTTTGATCACATAGCTCGCTTGTTCTGCTTCCGAATGTTTTGACTTGATGATACCGATCCAATTGCCCATATTATCGAATACGGCACCACCGCTATTGCCGGGGTCTACAGGAATGTCTGTTTGATAAGTGGTTTTATCACCTCTAAAGCCGGAATGTGCGGCTACAACCCCTCTCGCCAATTTCATTTCAGAACCCATGGTGGAGGTCAATGGATAACCCAATGTGAATAGACTTTCTCCTACATCCGCCAATTCGGTTTTAAAGGTATAGGGAAGTGTGCTTCTATTCTTAAAACCAGGGTCGCTGATTTTCAATAGTGCTATGTCATTATCTACGTCTACATGCACTAAGTCAGCATAATAATGTAAGCCCAATCCTTTATGCTCCATCGTGATTACGAACTTCTTACCACCAGTGACCACATGATTATTAGTGATCAAATAGCCATTCGGTGTGAGTAATGCACCACTACCTGTTGCCAATGGAACCATTTCCAACTCTGGCTTAGGCAGTTGCTTGCTCATGATCGGATGAATGCGATCAAAGCGAATCGATTTATTAGGATCTCTATTGAATGCAATGATGATCGAACCATTCTGGTCGATCGTCATATATGCCGAATCATCTAGTTGCTTTTGGGCCGTACGCCAGAACACACGGTAAATGTCAGGTGTTTTGGTAGGTAATAAATAGCCTTTTTCTTCTCCTTCTACCCAATCTTTATTTCCTTTTGAATCGGATAGATAAACCAGCATATATGCTCCCTTGCCATTATTGGCAGCAGTTGATTTAATGATTCCGATTTTCTTTCTAGGAGATAACTCAGGATCCACATCACTACGTTCCAAGGGGGATTCATAGACCCCTTCTAGCGCATCTAATTGGGTGGCTGTTGAAAAATGCTGACTCAATGTTTCCGCACTCCAACCAGTGGGTATGACCAATAGTTTCGGACGTTTGGTAGGGTCGTAGTTCAAATTGCCATTGAACATCTCTGTCCAAACCCGTTTTAAATTAGCGGTCATATTTCCATCGATCAGTATTTCTTCATTCGTGTGCAGAACAACCTGTTCTCGTGTACAAGAGGTATATACGATAGAATGATCTTTGATCTTATCCCCTTTGATGGTGATGAACAACTCTGCCCATAAAATGTCACAGTAAGACTCTGCCTGATCCAACAGCATTTGCTGAAGATTAGGCGTGGTAGCCGATGTTAGAATACCTCTTTTCGACATATAGCCATTGAAGCTGTCTAAAATCAACTGTTTCAGAGAAGGCTTAGTGGAGACATTGTCTTCTGTGGGTGTTAGCTTAACATAGGCGTATTTAAAACTACCTAGCTGACTAGGCACCGTTTTATTGGCCACTAGTGTTTCCTCTTGCGCTAATAAGGAGATAAAAGGCATGAGAAGTATGATCAGCAGTTTGGAACTGCTAAGCCAAAGGGATCGGCAATTGCTCTTGGAAGAATACATGGGCGTGCTAACTTCTTGAAAAGAACATAATACAAGTAAACACTCAAAGAAGTAATAAAAAAGACTACTGATTGAGTGAGCTAATAGAGAGAGGAGCCCTTTTCCCAAAGTGCTTCTATAAATGGTAGGTGATTTGAAAAACCTAAATGGATATTATAGGGATAGCTTATAGCTAGTCAAGAAACACTACAAAGGTCGTTCCAAATAAGTAAAAATCATTTACGCTACACTTTCTAATTGAGTAGGTAAGGAGCAAGCATGGTAAATGAGGGAATTCTTACCCGGACAAGCTCTTTCGTATCTAAACGCTCCATTGTATAGTAGCCCAGCATCTTTCCCACGCCCGAACGAATGTCGGTTGCCGACATATACTTATGAATATCGCCCGGGGCTAGTGTGGGCTGTTCGCCCACTACACCATCTCCTTTAACCTCTCGTCTTTGGCAGGCATCGAAAATGAACCAGTGACGCCGCAATAAGCGCATAGGAAAAGGGCTGTTATTTTCAATTGTTACCCGATAAGCGAAAAGGTGGTGGTCGTCTCTGGGCAGAGACCTTGAATCATGATAAAAGGTTTCTACACTGACGGTCACGCCATTTGTAGTGATGCTATTATTATTCGTGCTATTCGGCAAAATGCTGCTGTTGAAGAAGTAGTGTTTTAGAGCTAGTTGAAAGTTATTTTCTCGACCTTGCGCCTAAGTCATTGATCCTGAATACATCAGCTTTTTTTCGTCCCGTACTTTTCAAGTACGAAACTCAAAAAGAGCTTCGTCTTCAAAATCAAGCACTTAGGCGCGGTTCAGATGAAAAACTTTAAACTACCTCTTAGTGAAAAATATAGGGGCATCTACACTACTGCGAACGAATATAAACGAATTCTTCAAGTTTTCACGATTGCTACACCTACTCAGCGATCTTATACACTTACTCATTCACACTTCTGCTCGCTTGGTATGCCAACTACATTTGAGATCAAGAAAAGGAACTGATGCGATCCAACCAGGCGTTCAGCACCGTCTAATTCCAATTTTGCATCTGATTCGGATTCTCATTCTCATTTGATCATGGAGACGCATGTCTCCGCAAAAATAAAGCATATGGTATACTTTGCATTATTCGCGGCCAGCCCCTTCATTGCCGCTTTGCTGTACCGCTTGCTGTTCAGCACCCAATCTACTGAAAAGGTGCAGCAGAAGTACAGTGCTCAAGAAGAAAGTAAAAATAGCTGGTTGAAAAAATACCCCGAAGTAAGTACGGATCGCTACAGTGGTGTGTTCTTACAAACGGGCTTGGTCTTAGCGATCGCTTTCAGCTTATACGCATTCAATTACGCACCAGCAGCTCCGACCGAAGAAAAGAACGATTTCATTTTTGAAGTAGAGCTGATCGAGGAACTACCTCCGCAAACGCTTCAGAAGCCCCCTCCGCCGCCTCCACCTCCGCCCCCTCCGGTCATAGACATTGTGGATGACGAAGAAGAGATCGAAGACGAAGTGGAGATCGTAGAAGTTGAAGCCGATGAAGAAACAGAGATCGAAGTGGTGGACATCCCAGATGAGATCCCGGATGATGTCATTGAGGAGATCGATGATGTGACAGATGAAGAGATCATAGAAGAAGCCGAAAAAATAGAAGAGCCGGAGATCCATGTGATCGTAGAGGAGATGCCTGCTTTCCCGGGCTGTGAGAAAAAGAAGACTAAGCAAGCCCGTCAAAAATGTGTAAATCAGAAGTTAGGCGCATTTTTGAGTAAGAATGTGAAATACCCCAGCATTGCTCGCGAGAACGGTATTGAAGGCACGGTTTACGTTGGCTTTATCGTAGATAAAGATGGCACCTTGACCGACATTAAAGTGGAGCGGGGGTTAACCAATGGCGGTGCGGGCTGCGATAGCGAAGCCCTGCGCGTAGTGAAGAAAATGCCCAAGTGGGAACCGGGTAAACAACGCATGGAACCTGTAAAGGTGAAGTACACTCTACCTATTCGTTTCCGCTTAAATTGATGGAGCTATGTTGAGTAAATCCCCGAATAGCAAACGCGAGCGTGAAAGCGTACAGATCAACGCGAGCAGCATGGCGGATATCGCCTTTCTGCTATTGATCTTCTTTCTGGTGACGACCACCATGGATCAGGATAAAGGACTACTGGTCTTACTACCGCCTATGCCTGAAAATGTGGATCTGGATGTGCCACTGATCCGCAAAAAGAATGTCTTGGAAATATTGGTCAACTCAGAAGATCAGTTATTGGTAGAAGGTGATCTAACTCCAATTGGTGATTTGCGCACTTTGACCAAGCTACATGTTAATAATCACGGTGCTTCACCGGATTATTCGGATTCTCCTTTAAAGGCTGTAGTGTCTTTGAAGAACCATAATGGTACTTCCTATGCTCGTTATATTGATGTGCAAAATGAGATCAGAGCGGCCTATAATGAGGTTCGCGATCAGGAGGCGGAACGAGTTCATGGCAGACGCTATGCGGATCTGGACAAGGA
>JAHDGT010000472.1 GCA_020631675.1 Bacteroidota bacterium | reverse complement strand
CCAAAATCAATAAAAGGGTCTTCTAATGTGGGTACAGCACCCAGTTTACCGATCTTATAGGCATTATACAGCGAACTACTCTTGCGTATCGTACCCGTATCAAAATCAGTCAAAGAAAAAAGATCCGTACTACCATCTTCTCTCTTCTCTGTAAACCTAAGGATAGGCGAATCATTCAAAATTCGATACTAATACGGTATACTACTACCATGTGGATCTGTTTCTGGTTGATCCAAAAATTGCAGTAGCTCTTTTTCTAATTCCGGGGTGATGATGTGTTCCATGGCTTCGGCATCATCGTGTACGTGGTCATCGGCGATGTTGAGGTGGCGGGAGAGGTAGACTTCCCATAGACGATGTATTCGTACCAAGCGTTTGGCGGCATTGATGCCTTCTTCGGTGAGTTGCCAGCTAGCTTTGTTTGAACTGAGTAACCCTTTTCTAGTTAAGCGTTTCAGGGATTGTTTTAGGGGGCGGGTGGAGAAGCCTCGTCTACCGCTGATCTCTACGATATTGCGGATGGAGAAGATGTCGCCATCATTTTTTTCGGCGATGTGGTAGAATTCTTTGAGTACGTTCTCATCTTGTATTTTTCGTCGGAATTTCCATTGTTTGTAGGAGCGGGCCAGTACGCCTCTTTCGGGTGCGAATAGCATGGAGGCGATCGCAATGACGGATAAGATGACCACGACCCAGGGACCCGTGGGCATGGAGGGGGCGATGTAGGAGACACCTGCTCCGAACACGCCACTGATGGCTCCAAAAAAGGCGGCTAAAACGACCATTATACCCAGGCGGTTCGTCCAGTAGCGGGCGGCGGCGGCGGGGGTGATCAGCAATGCGCTCATCAGCACTACCCCTACGGCTTGTATGCCAAGTGAAACGGCTAAGACCGTGATGCTTGCCAATACCAACTCTAAGCTTCTTACTGGGCGACCAATGCTTCTCGCATAATCAGGATCAAAGGAGAGTAGCGCGAATTCTTTGAATAATAGCCAAACCACAGCGATCAGCAAAGCGCTCATTACCGCGAAAACCATCACATCACTGCCTACGAGTGCCGCTGCTTTACCGAATAGAAAATGATCTAACCCACTTTGTGAAGCATTGCCTGTTTTCTGTATGGCGGTTAGTAAGAGTATGCCGAAGCCAAAAAAGACAGATAGCGTTAAACCGATCGATGCATCTGTTGGGATGCGGGAGTTGCGAGTGATGCCATCTATGACCAAGAGGCTGAGCCAGCCGGTAGCTGTGGCACCGATCAAAAGTAAAAAGGGATCGCGTACCCCTGTTAGCATAAAGCTTAAGCAAATGCCGGGTAATACGGCATGGGCAATGGCGTCACCTACGAGCGCACGTTTGCGCAAGAAGGTGAACGTACCTACTATTCCTGAGCTTGCCCCCAATAGGATCATACCCAATACCACATAGGTGACATTGGCGTCTTTTAGGGTGAGGAAGTCTAGTAGGTCTTGCATGGATCGCTTTTATCTATCGTTACCTTCTTGTTTCGCGGATGGGGAGGTCGTTTTGGCGGATCAGGTCGGCGATTTTGTCTAGCATGGTTAGTTTGCCGCCGTAGGTTTGATTGAGTAGTTCTGGGGTGAATACTTTTTCTTTTGGCCCGTAAGCCACTAAGCTGGTATTGAGCAGTACGATCCAATCAAAATATTCGTAGGCGGATTCTAAATCGTGGTGAACGACGATCAGGGTTTTACCTTGACTACGCATTTCTTTCATGAGTGATAAAACAGCAGATTCGGTAGATGCATCTACCCCTTTAAAAGGTTCATCCATAAAGTAAATGTCAGCCTTTTGGGCTAAAGCTCTTGCTAGGAAAACGCGTTGCTGCTGCCCGCCCGAAAGCTGAGCGATCTGGCGATCTTTGAATGACTCCATGCCCACTGTTTCCAAAGCTTTGAGCGCAACCTTCTTGTCTTCTTTATTCAACCAACGAAACAGTCCTCTTTTAGGATAACGCCCCATTAAAACCACATCCATCACACTTGCCGGGAAGTCCCAATCTACAGAATTTCTTTGCGGCACATAGCTTACCCGATCTCGCACGTCTTCCAAGGGTTGGTCGAAGATCTTCGTCCAACCACTACTTAATGGAATCAGATCCATAATGCTTTTGATCAGGGTGGATTTACCCGCCCCATTCGGACCAATGATACCGATCAACTGTCCAGTTGGTAGAGTTAGATCAATATCCCACAAGGCAGGACGACGGTCGTAGGTGACCGTAAGATCATGTACTTCTATGGCATGTGTTTTAGATGGCATCAGGAATTACTTCAGTGCGTTAACAATGGTGCGCAGGTTGCTTTCCATCATACCCACATAAGTGCCTTCTGTAGTACCGATTTTGCCCATCGCATCACTGTAAAGTGTACCACCATTTTGTACAGTATGCCCCTTTTTCTTACAGCCTTCAATTACTGCTTCGATCGGTTTACTAGCCGTGGAACTCTCTACGAAAATGGCTTTGATCTTATTTTTTGCAATGAAGTCTGTCAGTTTTGTTACGTCTTTCAAACCAAACTCACCTACTGTTGATAAACCTTGAAGTGCGTTCACCTTGATGTCATAGGCTTTTGCGAAGTAATTGAAAGCATCATGACTGGTCACTAAAACGCGTTGCTTTTCAGGAATCACTTGGATGCCTTCTTTTATTGAGGTATCCAAACCGTTCAAGATTTGAATGAATTTAGTGGCATTCTCACTATAGACCTTGATGTTATCCTGGTCCAATTTGGATAAATTCTGCATGATGACCTGAACCACACCGATCCAATTTTTCACATCATGCCAGATGTGTGGATCGAAGCTCTTTTCTCCTTTTTCAGAGATGGTGATGATGTTCTCTTTCGGGATCTTCTCTCCTACTGCTACGACCATTTTCTTCTTGGCCATTTTCTTTAGAATGTCTTCCAGTTTGGCTTCTAAATACAAGCCATTGTAAAAGATCACATCCGCATTTTGAAGGGCTTTGATGTCGCTAGGCGTAGGCTTGTAAAGGTGAGGGTCTACTCCCGCCCCCATTAAAGATTCCACTGAATAAAGATCGCCTACTACATTCTGAACGGCATCACCGATCATGCTGGTAGTACATACGATCTTGAGTTCTTTGTTATCTGTTCCTGTTTTGCCTGCATTCTTGTTCTCGTTCTCATTGGCACAGCCTGTACCAGCAAGAATAAACAATAAAAACGCAGCAATTAGAATTTGGGGAGCGAACTTGATTTTTGACAATAGCATGGACAGGTTATATTTTTGCATCACAAAAATAAACCTCATTTTTTGAATATTCAAAATTAATTTTTAGCCTATTCTAAAAGTGCGGGTTTTTGAATTTTGAATTTTGAATTTTGAATTTTGAATTTTGAATTTTGAATTTTGA
>JAHDGT010000471.1 GCA_020631675.1 Bacteroidota bacterium | reverse complement strand
GCAGTGCGCTTAATAAGAACGGATAGCCCGGTGACCTGCCGCAGGCGGGCACGCACCCGTATGATCTTAATAGAATTGATTTTTAAAAATATGGTATGGATATTGTAATCTACTTGTTTACCTAGCTAATTAGAGGATGGTTGCGCAGAAAATGCCAATTCCAGTAATTAATTACCATCGTGCTACCTTTACCAAGCCGAATTGCTGTTTGACCCCACTTGCTTGGGTTCAATACTACTACTTGCTGCGAATTTTGTTTTTTCTCCACCTGATTTTCCCCTCTGTCCTTGAGGGAGTATTTCCATTTGTTTGATTTTTTCACCGAAGTAGTTCCCACTACTTCTTCAAGCTTCTTGTATCGACAAAGCTTTACTTCTGTTTCATTTTCTAACAGAATTGTCTGCTTCAACACAATAAAAGCAGGCGGGAATCGTGTCATTATGGGTATTCAAGGTATCTTTTATACACACGCTTAGTGACCATCCCCCCCTTTTTTGTCGAAATGCATTAGAACATCCGAGCAGGTACATTATATGCTGCTTTTGGATATGTCTGAGGCTGCTTATTGGTGAATATTCAAGATAAAGAAAATACGAAGTGATACATATGAAAACAAAGTTGATCGGGCTGTTTATCGCGGCCTTTTTGTGTACGACACAATTGCAATTGTTAGCGCAGTGCGATGTGCTACTCAATGGTAATAGTGCGCCTTATGTGATGTGCTCGGAACAATTGCCGGCCAGTTTATCTACGGATGATGCTGGGGGTAGTTTTTCGGGTTTGGGTGTATTAGAGGAATTGGATGGTACTTATACCTTCAACCCATTGATCGGCGTGCCGGGCACTTTTGATGTGGATGTGACCTGCCCGGATGGTACGACTTCTACCATCACGATCCAAGTGGATGCGGCTTCTCAAGTGGCGGAGATAGATGATCCGAGTTCTCCTTTTTTATGTGAGAATAGCGAGGCGATCAGCCTAACGGGTAATTTGGGTGATGACGGGGTGTTCATCATTAATGCCACGGAGATCACCAATGTGGTGGATCCGGCTGTTTTGGGCATTGGCGCGCATAGTGTGATCTATACTTATTTGGATCCGGTAACTTCTTGCTATTCTACGGATGAGATCATTATGAATGTGATGGCATTGCCTGATATGACCGTACCCGAATTGGAGAGCGGTAACTTCTGCTTGAATACGTCTCCTGTTTTATTAACCGCTGCTGGTACGGTAACGGGTCCGGGAATTACGGGCACGAATACCTTTGACCCTGCTTTAGCGGGTTTGGGTAATCATACATTGATGCATGCTTTTTCGGATTTTCCGGGTATTTGCGTGGATACGGTTTATTATGATGTGTTGGTGTCTGGTATATTGATCCTGGATTTTGAGGGGCAAGATGCTTGTTTCGGTACTGCGGATACGATCTCTTACAATGGCGATGTACTGGGTGATGATGCGATCTATGAATGGTCGGTTGAAGGCGGAACGATCGTGAGTGATTTGGGTAGTTCAATCGTAGTGGATTGGGAAGAAGCAGGTACGCACCCAGTTACTTTATCGGTATTGAATGTGGATTGCCCTACTTTACCGGTCACCAAAGATATTGAGGTGAAAACGGCTGGTGTGACGACGATAGAAGATGTGGGTGTTCAGCTCGGTGACCAAGTGGTTTTAACGACTGTGGGCTCTGAGGAGGATATGACCTATTCTTGGGATCCTATAGATGGTTTGAGTTGCGCGGATTGTCAAGCGCCTTTTGCTTCTCCTATAGAAACGACTACTTATACGGTAACCGGAACAACGATCGAAGGTTGTACGGCTACGGATGAGGTGACGGTAAGTGTGGTGAGTGATCGTGCGGTTTTTGTTGCCAATGTGTTCACGCCGAATTATGATGGTACGAACGACCAATTGATGGTACAGGGTAAAGGCATCTCAACGATAGATTTTACCATTTTTGACCGCAATGGCAGTCAGCTGTTCCGTTCGGTGGATATGGCTACGGGCTGGGACGGTACTTACCGTGGTAAGGCCGCTAACTCTGGTGTTTATGTTTGGTTCTTGAAAGTGAATTACTATGATGGCGCGACGGATGAGTTGCGTGGTAATGTCACGCTGATCCGATAAATAGTTTTTGATCAAACACAAGCATATTCACAATATCCCATTCTTTGTTCTTGAACGCTTTTCACGTTCATTAAAACAACCAAGATGAAATCTATCACAACAGCATATATAAAAGCGTTTTCTTGTTTCCTTTTCATATTCGCGATCACTATTTCCGGTGGTACGCAGAGCGAATTGAAAGCACAAGACGCGCACTTTTCTCAAAACTACGCCACACCACTATTCATCAACCCAGCGATGACGGGTCTGATGAATGGCGACATCAGAGTATCTGGCGTATACCGCAATCAGTGGATGTCGATCATGCCAGGTACTTCATTCCGTACCATGTATGCCAGTGCGGATATGGCTTTTCAGGGCATTGGTCAGAACGACCGCATAGGTGCGGGCGCCCTCATCTATAATGATGTAGCTGGAGACTTGAATTTCCACACCACCTATATTGATCTATCGGCTGCCTACAATGTGGCCATTTCACCTACTACTTTTATTTCGATTGGTTTAGCGGGCGGGGTCGCCCAACGTGGCTTTGATCTGAGCAATGCGCAATTCGGTGATACTTATGATCCGAATAATCCTTCTTCACCAGATGCTACTAGTGAAGCTATTGCCATGACAGGGCACTGGCGCACCAACTTAGGTGGTGGGGCGGTTTTTTATACCGCACCTGAACGCCGTCGCAACTTCTATGTAGGTGCTGGTTTATATCATTTGAATTCAGCGAAGATCACCTTCAATGAAAATGATGAGGATGATCTGCTGTTCACGAAGATATCCGGCCAAGTTGGTGGTAGCTTCCCATTAGGCGATAAGTTAGATTTAGTACCCAGTGCATACTATATCGGGCAAGGTCCGTACATGAAAACAGATGTAGGTACTTTCTTGCGTTACATTTTCTCCGCTGATCGTAGAACGGGCTTAGATAAAGCCATCAATTTCGGGGCTTGGGCACGTGCCAGTTCGGGCATGGACAGCTACATTAATATGAGCGCGATCATCCTAGCATCTAAAATAGATTATGAGCAGTTCAGCGTAGGGGTAAGTTATGATATGCCTTTAGGTGCTTTCGCCTCAGCCAGCAATGGTTCTGGTAGTGTGGAGGTGTCTTTGATCTATACCAACCAAGTACGTGAGCAAAAGCAAGAACTGTATTGCCCGAGGTTTTAAATACCCAGCAAATAAGTACAGTGTAAACTAAGTTTACGATGCACAAACTACTTTAGTAGCTTTTCAACACCCTATTCTTGTAACTGACAAGAATAGGGTGTTTTTTTATTGTA
>JAHDGT010000470.1 GCA_020631675.1 Bacteroidota bacterium | reverse complement strand
ATCAGTTTGTACCGTTCCATTGATCTCTACCTCATAGTTAGTGCCAGAACCTCCTGGATTAGCGATCTGTAAGTCGAAGGAAATATCCGTACCTACACAAGCAATAGTACTATAATCTACTCTGGTTTCGCGAAGGTCACAAGTACCCGCATTGGGTCCAGGGCAAGCCGTTTGTGCGGCGGTCAAGTTAATGATCTCACCACAATCAGGTGTAGCAGTAGTGCTAACAGCAGCATCGAATACATCAATAGTAACTGCCGTGTTCGCAGGCATCGTAATGGTTTGTGTACCTGCACTTAAACCTGTGGTCTGCGTACCGTTCACATCAATAGTCAGATTGGTACCCGCTCCCGTAATGATTACATCGCCTGTTAGATTAGTATCCGTTCCATCACAAAGAATAGTAGAGTAATCCAAGTCAACAGTTAAAATACCACAGCAGTCTAATGGGTCTGTAGTGATCGTACCTGTAGCCGCACAAGTATTAGGATCTGGTGCACCTGTTACATAAACACGGTAGTCATAAGTATCCGTACTACTTGGTGAGCCTTCAGGAGCTACGGTAGTCCACGTAACACCGTTGTCATCGGAGTACTCAATAGTAAGATCCGTACAAGTAGCAACGGCTTCAAGGATCACAAACTAAATCTGTTACAGTAAAGTCAGTTCCTGATACTGGAACAGGATATACATCAACTGTTAAATCGTAGGTGTTTACTACGGTAGGAGGATAAGAATAATCTACCGTTATGGTCAAAGAGTTGATAATATGGTCAGGATTAGTAGTAAAGCCGTCAAACTCATCAGCCACCAAAACATACCAAATTCCTGGCGCATTACTACCTAAACCATCGCTAGACGTAGTGCCATTATCCGCATTAGCTGGTAAAAAGCTAATATTATCTACTACGTCATTATTGGGGTTACCACAGCTATCATCACCACTGTAATTACCCGCAGCGGGGAAGTATAAAGCTGTTAAGAAGTTTGGCCCAGTAACTTGTAAACCAATTTCAGCGATACAATTCCAAGAGTCGTCAATATCTACCCCGAAAAATGGAGGAAGATTTTCGTCGTGAACACTTGTAATATTAGCATCTACTTGCCAATTAGTAATAATTGCTCCTGTTGGTAAGCTATTAAAATCAAAAGCATATTGAATATCATCATAGCCTAGAATACCCGCATTCAACTCATTATCTCCACCATCAGAGTTAGTGACTCCGCCTATCGGACTTAGCGTTGTTGTACCATTCAAAAAAGTTTGTGTAGGATCCACACAAGTCACCTCCGCACGGAAGGCTTGTGTCTCAGATGCACAAGTAGATGTGCCCGTATGCGTAACCGTTTGTGTATGCACATTAGAAGTAGCACCACCGATATTGGTGAACGTACCGTCATTTTCAGGGTCTTCTTGCCACTGAATGGTATAATCAAAACCTAAAATCGTAGCATCGGTACTCAAAATCAGATCATCACCATCACAAGTCGTAGTACGAGAAATAGCCACATTGAATGGATCAGGACACTGAGGAGCTACCGTCACATTCGTGCTAACGTCCCAAGTACAGTCAGGCGTACCAATGTTCGGAAAATCAACTACGATGATGTAATCACCCGCAGCTAAGTTGTCCAAATAAACAACAGGTGGTCGACCACCATCACCACAAGTACTGGTAATATGTGTATTACAATCAGAAGAAACCAAGTTCACATCCGCGTTATCAGACCACAAACCACCACCACAGTTTAGGTTCTCTACACTGAAAAAGAACTCACCACCAGTATGCGTGAAGGAGTAGTGCATGGTTCTATTCAAAAAGGAAACACAACTCGCATTACCCGGATCACCAGGAGTTAATAATCCTCCTAAGCCAGAAGCAGCATCACAATCCACATCGCTATCCAAGTAAAGGTTACAATAAGAACCTACAGCCGTTTCAAGCGGTATCGGTCCATTGGCTCCACTCGGGTCATTACCCGAAATATTGCGCAGCTCCATACCTTCTAATTGAATGTCTTGTCCATCACCTTCCCAGAAGCGGATCCAAGCAGCATCCCCAGCACCAAAGTTGTAGAACTCCAATGTCCAAGATTGAGCAGGCAGGAAACCATTATTATCCCCACCACAATCATAAAGAATATCTAAATTGCCACAATCACCAGTAGAACTACCGTAGATCGCGAAATTCAGGTTATCCACGCAGGTGATACCACAAGTACCATCCAGGTCATCAATGATGAATTGAAAATCACCAGCCACAGGAAATACCAACTGCACCCAAAGATCAGGCGCACCGCCCGCATTAGGGGTAACAGGTGGCGCACCACCAGAGTAAGTACAACCAGCAGGATCAGCTACGCTGGTACTAGGCGTCAATGAACCAATAAAAGGACTATCAAAGGCTGATGATCCGCAAATCTCAGCACCAGCCGTGTTAAAGGCAAAAGGGCTACAAGGCTCGTCTTGAGCCTGAGCGTTCGTTATCATTAAGCTCAAACAGATCGCTAAGCTTAAAAATTTGTATACTAATTTCATTATATCAGGGAGTTTGGAGTTTAACGGTTTTCAAAAGCCAGTCTTGGGTCCTCATAAGTATGATACTGACTAGGCACAGTGATCAGCAGAAACTCTTTATCCTCCACTTTACCCACGTTTTTATCAATACCAACAGTTCTGTTTTTACGCGCCTCGGCAGGTACATCACCAGACCATTTCGCGTAATTCACTTTAATCGTCGCTGGCTTGGGCACATCAGCATTATAGAATGCCTGTAGAGAAGCTTTATCCTCAATAGCACCCATAAGGTCTTTAGCCACACTAGCATCTAGTTTGTAGCGTTCGTAAGCGGCTTGTTTATCCGCCTCCCATTGTTGATACTCTTGTAATTGCTTCACCCTTTCTTTTTGTAGTGGTGTTAGGGTACTTCCACCATTCTGTTGTTGTGCATGAACAACAACACAGGAACAACTTAGTGCTAAACACACTAAAATGCAGACCAATCTTTTCATAGAAAAATCAGTTTAGGTTATAGGTTAATAAGTTAGAATTTCCTTGTGAGAGAAGGCGATAAAGGCAGGCGTGTAGGATAACTAACAGTAGTTAGTCATTGTAAAAATATAAATTATTGTATGATTTATCACACATTAATCAGTCATAATTATTGAAAATAAGCCATAATTAACGACTGCTTAATGTTAATTAGTCAAGTAGCTGACAATCAATCCTGAGTATATGGGAATCATTGTAAAATTTAGCTAATAGGCTATGAACCCATCATGGAAACTAATTGTGGACTATTCGCATTTTTCTATGTATTTGATCGATTTTTTGGGGGGGTGCGCCCTTTGGGTCGGGCTTTCCACTAAATTCGGCAGCCCCCAATGCTTTTCGCTGGCAGGGCTGGCGGTGGCTA
>JAHDGT010000469.1 GCA_020631675.1 Bacteroidota bacterium | reverse complement strand
AATTCACCAATTGTTGAATGACTTTGCCGATCTGCTGTTTCACAACACTGTTTTTGCTGGTATACTGGTTCACCATAATAGCAAAGACCACTTTTTCGCCCGCTTTATTGGTCACATAGCCTGTATAGCCTCTGTTCCCACTGATGTACCCACTTTTAGCGTGAACTTTCCCGGCTGCCGAAGTGCCACTCAAAAAGCTTTTCAAGAAGCCATCATCGCTTGATTTGCCAGCTACGGCCAAAGAATTATAGAAAGTTGAAAAATCACCGTCTTTAGCATACTTACGCAGCAGTTCCGCAAAGTCTTTCATCGGTATTCCATTCATAGGGGAAAGACCGCAACCATCTTTTAGAATCCAGTTGTCCACGTCTATTCCTCTGCCTTCCCAAAAGTCGAGAATAGCTTTTATGCCTTTTTCACTACTGCCTTTGCCCATTGCTTTGAGCAGATGCTCCGCATAAAGGTTAACACTGCGCTTGTTGGTCCAATAGACAATGTCTTTTAGTGGCGGACTGGCATGTGAGTGTATCACTGCGAATTGATCGCTTTTAGGTAGTGCCTTACCAGATAAACGCAAGGCCCGTGCCGTATTTGGTGCTTCGCTTATAGTGATGCCAGCATCGCTGAGTTGCTCACAGAGCAGCTCAGCGCAAAAGAGAGCGGGGTCGCTAATGCTTCCCTTTACCGCGAAACCTTTTCTATTAGGAGGGAGCGTTCCTCTTACTACAACCTGCTCTGAATAGGGGCCTGCATAAATGTAAGCCTTGTCACCACTACCAGAAGGCCCGGCTTTCACCTCACTGACAACACTTAAATAGTTTACTGCTGGATCAGTGCGTAGCATTCGTGCTTGAGAACCTGTACCCGCAGTATTGAATAGAATGCTGTATTTATTTTCCACAAAGCTCAAACCACTGGCTCCACTGCCGTAGTAATTGCCAATGTCTTCATAAAGCCATGCGCCATTATTTCTGAACTCTTCAAAAACACGAGCATCACCAATGATGCTGCCATTTATTTTTTTTATGCCCGCATTTTGAACGGCCTGTTTCCATTCTGCCAAAATCGCTTTGTGATCAGGCGTATTCAAGCCATCTCTATCACTGCCCAATGTGGGATCACCTCCGCCAACAATGATCAGATCGCCTTGTAATACACCCTCTCCGTCAATAGTACCATTATAGGCTAAGCGGGTGTAGAAACAATGCTCACTACCCAAGAGCGAGAGCGCAGTGCTGCTAGTAATGGTCTTCAATAAAGAAGCGGGTATCATACGCTGATCGGCTCTGTAGCTGCCTAAGACTTCGCCTGTAGCCGTGTTTTTAGCATAGAAAGCCCAATTGGCCCCATCAAGCGCATCCTGTTCACCAAAGCTTTTCATGGCTGCGGTAAGAGTTTTGCTAGATCCACTAATACTTGATTGTCCAACTAGTTCAGTCTGAACCAATACAAATACAAGGAATAGAAAAATTAGCCAACACGAATAAAATCTATTACTGAAGACAAAGCACATAGAATGAATGATTATTGAACAATCCAAGTCAATACATGATCAGACAATACAGCGAACTGAACGCTTAAATCAAAGTATTCGTCTCCTTTTTGAATACTAGCGATAAGCTGTCCGGATTGCTTTACGAATGGCATATGAGCAGTATCAGCGTCAGAATGACTACCCTCCTGTATAGTAAGTTCGCGAAGGTGGATGTTTTCCCGAAAATCAAGTGCTTTTTTCGCGTACCACTTGTACAAGCTTTCCTTGGCACTCCAATAGAGACAATAGGAATAGTCCGTATCAAACGGAAGGCGACGAAATTCTTCTTCGGAAAGAAACTTATGCTTGATCCGCTCGGCTCTGGCATCTATTTGCTCTATGTCTACTCCTAACTCGATTGTAGGGTGTAGCAGTACCGCCACCATTTTTCTGGAATGACTGATACTAATGCATTGACTACTCAAATTATCATTTTCGCTTACGATAAGTGTAGGCTTGCCTAGCTCGTCATGTTCTATATGTAAGGCGTGGGGGTACATTTGTCGCAAAAGCTGTCGGGTCGCGAGCCATTCTTTTTGTCGCCTACTGCTATTAAAAAGTGTAGCTGCATTGCGGACCGCCAAAGGAAGCTCTGCTCGAAGCACATCAATGGATTCGCTCATTTGCCAAAGTCCGAGCTGGGCGGAGTCTATAGTGTGGATGGTACTTAAGTGTGGCAATTATTGCAGGTTTGGCCCGCAAAATAGCTAATTTGCAGCCGAATTCATGAAGCTGACGGATTTATACCAATTAGAAGGGCATCGGGGGGCTATTTACGCAATGACCCATGATGCGAAAAAAGACCGCTTGTATTCTGCTGATGGGAATGGCTGGGTGGTTTCGTGGGATATGTCATCCCCCAAAGATGGCGAGTTGATCGCTCAAGTACCCTCTAATGTGTTCAGTTTAGCACTTTTAGAATCATTTGATGTGCTGGCACTGGGTTCGATGCAAGGTGTTTTGTACTTCATTGATCTAAAAACGAATCAATTATTGGAACCGCCTGTGCAATTGGGTGGTGCCATTTTTGATTTGAAGGTACAAGAGGAGCTACTCTGGGTCGCTACGGGCGATGGCGCATTGCTCTGTTGGGATCACGCGAAGCAGGCATTGGTCTGGAGTCAGAAGATCAGTGATGCGGCACTACGTGCATTCAGCTGGGATGAACAAGGAAATACCTGTGCCATAGGGTCGAGCGATCATAAAGTGCATATTTGGGATAGTGGATCGAAAGAAGTTACCCAAGTATTGGAGCATCATCAGAATTCCGTTTTTAAAGTCTTATTTTCGTCGACCTTTTCCAAGCAGTTGACTTTGTGGAGTGGGGGGAGAGATGCCATGTTAAAGCAATGGCAATTAGTTAGCTACAAGGATGAAACGCAATGGCAATTGACGCATTCCGTGCCCGCGCACCTCTATACGATCAATGATATGGTGCTGAGCGAAGCATTAGGCTTACTATTCACCGCCAGTAGAGATAAGTCGATCAAAGTGTGGAATGTGCGCAAAGACCCCATCGAATTATTGAAGGTGGTCGACCCATTAAAGGAGGGACTGATCGCGCATAAACATTCCGTCAATGCTTTGCTTTACTTAGAAGACAGGAATTGGCTGGTCAGTGCGGGCGATGACCGGAGGATATTGATAAAGCAGATCGAGGAAGTGATCTGAATTTGAAAATTTGACAATGAGTCAATTTGAAAATGAATAAGACGTAAGACTTTGTCTTAATGTTGAAGTAATTATATAGTCAAGCCTGAGCTATTACTTTTACCCGATTACATTGGGTAAGCACGTCATTTTCAAATTCTCAAATTGGAAATTGACTCATTGAGCTACGCAAGGGATAGGAGTGGTACTAAATGGGATAGATGGGGAGTGAGTGCCTGCTTGG
>JAHDGT010000015.1:4958-21197 GCA_020631675.1 Bacteroidota bacterium | reverse complement strand
AAGGCGGCCCAGAGGTAGCCATTTTTAGCCCTGCCAGCGAAGCAGCGAACAGTGGGGGAATTGCAGAGGATAGCCCGGTATACGCAGTAAAAAGGGGGATGACCCGTAGAGACGTTATATCATAACGTCTTTTTGCCGAAACCGAATAAACCTACCGGAACTGAATTGTTGTTGAATGAAAAAATAACCCCTTTTTATTGCGTATATGCGCCATACTATACATCCAGATTCGCCAAAAACGCTTTTGTCTTCGCAATATCGGTGTACAATACCCGATCCGCACTAATGAAGGACACTTCTTTTCTGAACGAAGCAAAGAACTCTTCCAGCACGGCAGAGCTGGTCAAGTAAGGCTCTGCGGTACGTCGGCGGAAATCGAATGCTTGAGCGGCCGTTAGTAGCTCAATAGCTTGAATGCTGTCTATATTCTCTAAAATGCGGTAGCATTTGGTGGCGGCATTCGCCCCCATGCTCACATGATCTTCTTGCTCATTACAAGAACTTACAGAGTCAATTGAAGCAGGTACGGCCAATTGCTTGTTCTGACTGACGATGGATGCGGCGGTGTATTGGGGTATCATCAAACCGGAATGTAGACCCGGG
The DNA here is from genome assembly GCA_020631675.1 of Bacteroidota bacterium. Classification (GTDB taxonomy): domain Bacteria; phylum Bacteroidota; class Bacteroidia; order Chitinophagales; family UBA2359; genus JAHDGT01. Next base: position 20,594 of record JAHDGT010000015.1, on the reverse strand, counting down.
TGATCGACTAAGAAAGGAGGGAGGTCACGATCCCCATTTAATAATCGGTAGGTTCTGCGCTCGGCTATATTGCCGATCTCTGCCATGGCGATGCTCAACTGATCCAAAGCTAAAGCAAGGGGCTGCCCGTGAAAATTCCCACCGCTGACGATCAGATCTTCTTCCACGAAAATATTGGGGTTGTCGGTAACTGCATTGATCTCCCGCTCAAAGACAGTAGAAACATAGTTCACCGCATCTCTGCTCGCCCCATGTACCTGTGGCACACAACGGAAAGAGTAGGGGTCTTGTACATGTCTTTTAGGTTGTTGTGTGATCCGACTTCCTGTTAATAATTTACGAATATTCGCAGCAACAGCGATTTGCCCTTCTTGCTTACGCACCTCGTGTATGCGTGGGTGGAAAGGATCTATTCTACCATTATAGGCTTCTAAGGAGAAAGCGGCGAGCTTATCTGCTAATGCCAATTGCCGCTTCGCTTTATTCAAGCACCATACCCCATAAGCACTCATGAATTGGGTACCATTGATCAAAGCCAATCCTTCTTTCGATTGAAGCTCAATGGCTGTCCAGCCTAGCTGCTCCAATACTTCGGCCGCATTGCGTACTTCTCCTTCATAATAGACCTCACCTAAACCCAATAGGGGCAAGCATAGGTGAGAGAGTGGGGCAAGATCGCCAGAGGCACCTAATGAACCTTGTTGATAAACAACAGGGAGTACATCCGCATTGAACATATCGATCAAACGCTGAACACTAGCTACTTGAACACCTGAGTGGCCATAAGAAAGTGACTGTATTTTTAATACGAGCATCAGTCGGATAATGTCGGCTGGTACACGATTCCCCGTACCACAAGCATGGCTCATTAATAAATTTCGCTGTAGATCTGCCAATCCTTCCTTGGAAACTCGTACATTACATAGAGAGCCGAAACCGGTATTGATGCCGTAGAAGGCTTGGTCGGAATTCGCCATCTTTTCATCCAGATAAGCTCTACAAGCAGCGATTTTCTCTGTGGCAGTATCCGATAGTTGTAAGGGCTTTCTTTGTGCTATTACAGCATAAGCCTCTTTGATGTCTAAAGTTTGTGCAGGTTGGATGGAATGATGAGCTTGCATGGATAATGGATAGGTTTAGGCGGCTAAGTTAGCCCTTGTTACGGTATTTTTTCATCACTTTTTCGAGCAAAATTTGTCTTTTTAGGTGCAATTTTTCTAAATTTGACGAACACACACTCGCTCGACTCACAACTCAATCACTATGTTCAGAAAGATTCTATTCCTTTCTGTTGTGTGTCTATTCATGGCTGGCTGTACCAAAGAGTCCGTCATTCTCGTCCCTGATAACGAATCTCCTTTCTACGACGAGATACCCACCATACAAGTTGAAAATTATGTGAACCGTATCTACATCGACCTGCTTGGTCGTGAACCTTTAGATACTGAAATGGCAGATGATGTCTCTTTACTACGATCAGATGATCTGGGAGAAGCCTCACGTACCGCCTTAATAGAAAAATTGCAAACGGATACCCTTTATAGAGAAGGGGATTCTACCTACCGCCGCGCTTATTACCACTGGCAATACGAACTCTTAAAAGCCCATACCGTTGAAGGAGCTTCTCCTATGGAAATCGGAGAACTGAGATCCAATTCTGTCAATGCCTTAAATGCGCTTATAATAAATGGAGATACTTCTTCAGATGACTACTTCCGATTAGTATTCGAGGTTCAGAAGTATGATGACCTCATATCAGCGGAATGGGAGTACCACAATGACTCCATTCAGATCGATGAAGTCATGCGTAGAATGATCTTCAATGGGGTCTATGACGAAATCAATATGAATAGCTTCAACTTCGTCAATGCCACCTTTGATAACCTATTATACCGAGACCCGAGTGTAGAAGAATTTACCATTGGTTACGATATGGTGGAATCAGAAGTGCCGGGTGTTTTATTCGGATTTTCGGGCAATAACAAATTTGATTATGCCGCCCTTTTTGTAAAAAGTGAAGAATTCTATGAGGGGGTGGTCAAATGGGCGTTCCGAACCCTACTGCAACGCGACCCTACTACAGAAGAAACCTATGATGCCTTGGTCGACTTCTACAACACAAAAGACCTCCAAAAGGTACAGCTGGATATTATGCTAACGGATGAATATGCTAATTTCTAAGCATTTTCTCAGCAAGTGAACACACTCAACCCAAGCAAACATAAATCATCTTCAGATGAAAAAATATCTTATCCCCATAATCGGCATATTGCTTCTCAGCTGCTTCTCGGCATGTGAAGAATACAGCTATGTATATGAAGTCAATGCCGCCGATGTAGATGCCATAACCGCCAATAAGAATAAGCTGAAAACCACTTCGCAGTATGTGGCGGTGATGTATGTGAATCTATTCCAAAAGCCGCTTTCAGCTAATCAGCTCTATGATATATCCAGAGTCATCCTTTCCATTGGAGACAAGGAATTGGCCCACGAAATACTCATCAGTAATTTCATGAATGAACCGGATGTGATCCTGCCCAGTAATGAGAGCATGCGTGCGGATATTCCTTTGTTTTTAGACGATGTGTACGAACGCTTCTTGATCCGTGCGCCTTCTGAAGCGGAGAAAGAGTTCTTCATCCGATATATAGAGGCCCGACCGGATGTGACGCCGGAAATGGTCTACTTCGCTTTCGCACTCAGTAATGAGTATCAATTCTATTGATCACCCACACCTCTTCGCTCACCCAACACAAATGATAATTTTATGAAACGTCGAAGTTTCCTTAAAAATACAGCCTTAGCTACAGCAGGAACCATAGCTGTGCCTTACATCTTACCTTCTGGTCGCTTATTCGCCCAAACAGGCACACAATTGGCCGAGCATGTGGTTTATGTGCTTTTCGCAGGTGGGGTACGCCACCAAGAGGCTGTTGGTCAACGCTATCTGAAAGATAGTCAGTATGCCTATGACCCTATTCCTGAAAACGATGTAGAAGGTAACATCATGCCTAATATGCTGGTAGGAGAGGAGCCGGAATTAAAGCGGGTATACGGCATCGATCCACCCGAAGGTGCAGGGCCTCCGGGGAGTATTTCAGTAGGTTCGGTATTAGGCAACCCACTACAAAATCAAGGGGTGTTATTCAAAGAGATGACTTGCGGATCAGCAGGTCATTACATCGGCTTAAGCTCTTTGATCAGTGGTAATTACGGCTCTACGCAAGGACTGCGTTCTAAACCTACCCAGCCTACCATTTTCGAGTACGTGCGGAGACATATGGGAGCACCTGCTACCAAAACTTGGTTCGTGGGTAATGGAATCGGTAACTCAACTCCCCTTTTGAATTATAGCGTGGATCCTGATTATGGAGCGCAGTACGGAGCAAACTTTTTCGCCCCTTCCGTCACCTTTGGTGAATTGGGTATCGAGTATCTGTCCGATGCTAAAAATTACCATCCGGATGAGATGCTGTCCATCTATGAAATGAAAGAGTTTCTAGACAACAGCTTCTACACCACAGGAGGTGTTTTGCCTTCCATCGGCAATACGGATGAAGAAAAGTTCAACATCAGATTGTTCATGGACTACCTCTATGAAAAAGGACCCTCGGGCGTTCTAGCAGGTATTCCGGGAGGTATGGTGAGTGGCGATGTGCGTAATATCGCCTATGCCTGTGAGGTCATGCAGTGGTTCAAGCCAACTGTGACAGTGGTAAATATCAGTGGGGTAGATAGCTGCCACGGTAATTTCACCAACTACTTACGTGCGCTATATCGTGCTGATTATGGCGTGGGTTACCTATGGAATTATATACAGTCGATTCCCGAAATGGCAGGAAACACTGCACTCGTTCTTGCACCTGAATGTGGTAGGAATAGTGAGCCGAATGCGATCACTGATTTTAACGACTGGTTCGCTTATGACCATAGCGATGCCAATGCGAATCGCACTTTCGCCATGATGGCAGGCTCAGGTGTGCCCAATGGAGAGACTATTGAAAATATCAGTCCTGCTTTTAGTACGGACACGGCACAATGCTGCCTCACGGTTGCCGAATTATTAGGCATCAAAGAAGAGGTGATTTCCGCAGGCAAAGTGATCAGTCCACATTCTTTATTCGATATGCTCTAAAATCAGACCCATGACTAACTTAAAGACCATAAAAGCTATCGGATATACCTGTTTCGTTGTGTTGTTCTTCACTCTGGCAGCTTGCGAAAAGGAACTGCCACCGCCACCGGATAACCCATTCGATACTCCTACAATAGATGCGCCAGTAGATACGACCGAACAGACAACTACGGAATTGGATCCCAACTCCTTAACGGCGATACATGCGGATATTTTTATCCCCACTTGTGCCAACTCAGGCTGCCATGACGGGACCTTCGAGCCAGATTTTCGCACCATTGGTAGCACCTACAATACGCTGGTCGGAAAAGATGCTATTCAGCTTGATCCCGATAATGAATCCATCATACATCGGGTAGAGCCCTTCAATGCTTCTTCCAGTATGTTGTTTCACCGACTCAATACCTTCATTCCAAACACCTCTGGTATTATGCCTCTGGAGAGTAATGATTCGGATTGGGATGAAAACGAAGAAGCATACAAAGCCCGCATCCAAGCTTGGATCAACAATGGTGCGCCCAATGTATTTGATTAAAAAATGAAACTCATGTTACGCCATATTCTATTGCTCTGCTCATTCTGCCTGCTGCTATCCGCTTGTGATACTGGCGGTGGTTTTGAGTTCGACCCCATTCCAAATATTGCTATAGTCAATGTAGCTCCTATGAATGTGCAAGAGTTCCAAGAGATCATCACCATTCACTTAGAGTACAATGATGGCGATGGTGATATCGGTTTCGAGGACCCTGATGTACCCTCTGTCTTTGTAAAAGACAGCCGTTTAGAGCTATACGACGAATACCAGTTGTTCCCATTAGCACCCATTGGCAGCAATGTGCCCATTACAGGTATCTTAGAAATAGACCTCAAGAATCTGTTCGTGCTCGGAAGCGGACAAAGCGAGCAACTTACCCTTGATATTTATTTAGTGGATCGAGCAGGAAATGTCAGTAATACCGTCAAAAGCGATGTGCTGACTGTAAATAAATAATGAGAAGCACCACACCACACACAACACTCTACTCAACATATGACCTATCGCCATGAAACAGCCACTACTCCCCATATTCCTTTTGTGGATCGTTTTTATATTTCCCCTTCAACTCAATGCGCAGTACAATATCAGTGCTGGTGGAACAGTAACAGAATGTGAAGGAGGACTGGTTGACAGTCAGGCCGGAACCGAAGGAGATAACTTCTACGATTTGAACGAAGACTATACTTTCACGGTTTGTGCCCCGGATGCGGTCAGCATAGAAGTGAGCTTCAGTGAATTTTGTACCGAAGAAGACTTGGATGTATTATATGTTTATATCGGAGAAGACACCACAGGCGAGTTGCAAGCACAGTTCAGTGGTTCTGCTATCCCTTCCCCTTTTATCGTTCTAAACGAAGATTGCCTCACCTTCAATTTTGTGAGTAGCGAGAACGTGACCTGTACGGGCTTTGAGCTTGCATGGGAGGCTATTTTGGATCCTGTCCCCCCTTTGAGTGACATTACGATTCCGAATGTAGACTGTTTCTCAGAATCTTTTATCGCCACACTCGAAGCACCTATTCTTTGTGATGCAGTAACCAATGATGCTTTCAGTTTATTTGGTGATGTACAAGGCGAAATCCCCATTACGGTTGATCCAGTGGGTTGTGATGCCGATGGATTCACAACTACTATTGAAATCACATTGTCAAGTGGGTCTTTGGATATTGGTGCTTACTACAGCCTCATTTTTGATTATGTATACATGGATATTTGTGGAAATCAATGGGGACCTGAACAAGGCACAGCTACATTTGGGGTAGTAGGTTGCCCACTTGAGGTGTACATCAACCCAGAGTTCCCGGTGGCTTGTGATGGGGGGTGTACAGAGTTGAGCGCACAAGCTTATGGAGGAGACTTGAATTATAGCTATTCTTGGAGTCCTTCATTACCAGCAGATGAAGGTCCACATACCGTTTGTCCAGGACCAACTGATTATACCGTTACGGTTACAGATGGTTCAGGGGAGACAGCATCCACTTCAGTGACCATTGAAATCACTGACGGACTTGGTTTGGATGATCCACTAGAGTTTTGCGAACAAGATCCCAATTTCGATATGAGTACAGTTGCCAATGGAGGCATTTGGTATTGGTGGCAGAATAATGGAGATTATGTGGAGAGCTACAATTTTGACATTGGATACCAGACCGTTGGTAGCCGTTATTTCTACTATGATTTTGGTGGCTGTACAGATTCTATTGAAGTGATCGTACATGAAGCTTGGGCCAATTGGAATCAATCTGCTTGTGTAGGCGATGCGCCCTTCCAAATGTTTGACGGACTTGAGGCCGGTGGGGTATGGTCTGGTTTGTATGTTAGTCCAACAGGCGTATTCACACCCACCCTGGCAGGAGAATTCGATCTGACTTATACCACTCCGCTCGGTTGTGAGGATGTTAAAACTATGATCGTGGCTGATCAGATAGAAATTAATCTACCTGTGGATCCGATCATGTGCCAAAGTCAATTCCCATTTACAATAGATGTAAGTCCGCAAGCAGGGAACTGGACAGAACATCCCGGCTTTGAAAATACGTGGAATGATATCTTTTATCCCGAAGATGCGGGTCCGGGAGTACATACACTATACTATACGACAAATAGTGGCTGCATGGATTCCGTTACTGTAACGATCATTGAGGCAGATGCAGGCGGAGATGGTAATAGTAATTATGTGGTTTGTCCATCCGAAGGAATAGTTGCTTTACCCACACCTTCACCAGCAGGTGGCGTGTTTTCAACTACCACTTCAGGGAGTACAGGGTTACAAGCTGATCTATTGACCTACGACACAGGCGTGCTAGGACCAAATAACTATAATGAAATATTGCTTTATACAGCCCCAAGCGGTTGCTTTGATACACTTTATATAAGAGGTCGAGTAACTAATATCAATAACACCTTCGTCCAAATCTGTAAAGATGAGCCAGATTTTGCCCTGAATTGGAATAATGTAGGTCGTAGCCCAGGTGGCGGTCTTTGGAGTGGGCCCGGACTGACCAGTGGAGGCGCTAATGCTACTTTTTCTCCTATTCTTGCAGGAATAGGGGTGCATACGCTCTACTATACAGCCAATACTTGTGTGGATAGTATGGTGGTTGAAATTTATGATGTGAACGCAGGTAGTGACACTACCGTTTGTGAATTATCTTCCGCATTCAGTCTGTCGGGAACACCCGCAAGTGGTGGTGATTGGTGGGGTTATGGTGTCAATGAAGTAACAAATCAGTTTGATCCACAAGAGACGGGTATTGGCGAGTTTGAAGTCTTTTACGGCTATTATTTTCCCGATACGGATGATTATTGCGAGAACAGCATCATCATTACTGTAGCCCCAGTGGATCCTGCTGTAGTAGACCCGATCGGCCCTGATTTCTGCTATGAGGATATAGACATCCCCCTAAGCGGATCACCCGCAGGAGGTTCTTTCACTTTAGATGGAGAACCCATCACTTCCTTCAATCCAATAGATGTTGGTCCCGGAGCATACATCCTACAGTACACCTCTGGAGAAGGAGAGTGCGCTACTTTTGATCAAACAGTAGTTACTGTTGGAGATACGCTTGGCGTAGTGGTCAACTCGAACGTAGCAGGAGATGCTGCCATCTGTGTAGGTGAAGGGGCAGTGATCGAAGCAAGTGGTTTCGGTGGCGTAGGTAGTAATTTCAGTTACCAATGGAGTAATGGAAGTACTAATGCCAGCCAGTTCGTTGAACCTGCGATTCCGACCACTTATACGGTAACAGTAACAGATATTTGCACAGAACCTATAGTCGGAGAGATATTCGTACCCGTAGCTCCTGCTATCAGCTACAACATCAGCACGAATGATATTTTATGTGGAGGCGAGGAAGGTTTTGCGGATATACAATTACCTGCTGGTGTGAACTATGACATTCTCTGGGAAACAGGGGGAACGGAGCCATTACTAAATGCGACTGTAGGAGACTATTTCGTAACCATTACTGATACAGACACTAATTGTGATGAAGAAATCAGTGTAGAACTGCCTTCTTATGGGAATTTATTCGCCTCCTTTACACCTAACCCTAATGTGGGTGAAAACTGCTTGCCCATACTAACCGTTAACTTCATTGAGAACGTGATCAGCGATACGCCATTGACCGGCTATTGGGATTTCGGGGATGGTACGACCACACCTTATGGCTTTTCCGTAGAACACACCTATGCTACTAGCGGTGACTATGTCGTTACCCTATATGTAGAAAACGCAGGAGGCTGTAGCGTGACTCATGAAGTGCCCATTTGCTTGTCGATTCCCAATGACATATTGATGCCAACCGCTTTCACACCCAATGGAGACGGGGTCAATGATGTCTTCAAACCTGAAGCCTTCGATGTGGATGAATTCAGTATGAAGATATACGACCGCTGGGGGAATCTGCTATTCGAGACCGATGACCCAGATAAAGGCTGGAACGGTAAAGTAGACTTTGATCACAAAGAGATAGGAGTATACACTTATGTGGCCACTTACTTCAATGAACGACTGACTTCGCCCAGAATGCTGACCGGAACATTGACCTTATTGAGGTGATAGATTACGTTTATAGACCCTTCCTTCCCAGGGAGATAGGTGCTTAGGTGTTTTGATCAAACAATTCGCGATCAGTAAACGCCATTTAGAAAAATCAATATCAGGAGCTGCTTGTTTTGTTGAACTCATATTCAAAACGACAAGTAGCTCTTCTTTTTTAGTCGACCAAACTCTCTTGTAAACGAAAAGAGATGCGTTGTCTTGAGGCAGATCAACAAGAGAACCGTACACCAACGCCAATTCCTCTTTCCGCAAACGAAGCATTCCCCTGTAAAATCGAAGTATAGAATCTGCTCGCATCACATCTGATTGCACATTGATTGCTGAAACATCATCTCCCATTTTTATCCAAGGAGTTCCTTGCGTGAAACCAGCATTTTCATCTTCATTCCAAGGCATCGGGCTTCGAGTGGTATCTCTACCCATTTGATTGGCAACAGCTAGGAAATCAGCATCGCTCATCCCAGCAGCCTTAAAGGAACGATAATAATTGAAGGTCTCTAAATCTCTACATTCTTCTAAGGAGTCAAAGTGCGTATTTCTCATTCCGATCTCACTGCCCTGATAAATGCAGGGTGTTCCTCTTTGAGTAAGTAATAAAATCGAGAATAACTTAGCACAAACACCCCTATATTGATCACTATCATCACCAAATCGACTGATCATTCTAGCAAAGTCGTGATTATCTAAAAAGATACTCTGCCAACCATCTTCTGCGAAGCCCGCATCCCAGCGCAATAAACAATCCTTTAAATCTTTCACGCTAAATGCAACAGGATCAAATCGTCCCTTTTTACCAAAGTCTAAATGCATATGATCGAATTGAAAAATCATATTCAATTCACCTCGGTCTTTGCCCGTGTATTTTACCGCTTCTTCCGGATTGATGCCCGCGCCCTCACCTAAGGCGATCATATCGTAATGACAAAAGACCTCATCATGTAACTCACGCATGAATTCATGAACACGTGGACCATTAGCATACACCTTATCCACTATGTCCACGAAATCTTCATAAGGCGCATCCGCGAAATCTTGTGGTTTAGAAATCAAGGAGATCACATCCATCCTAAAGCCATCAATGCCCTTGTCCAGCCAAAAGCGAGCTACATCTTGTATCTCTTTGCGCAACAGTTCATTTTCCCAATTCAGGTCAGGCTGTTTCTTACCAAATAGATGCAGGTAGTATTCACCGCTTTTCTCGTCTAAAGTCCATGCGGGACCTTCAAAGAAAGACACCCAATTATTAGGCGGTCCACTCGCTTTACCTTCCTCCCAAATGTAATAATCGCGATACGGACTCTCTTTTGATGCTACTGCCGATTTGAACCAAGGATGCTCATCAGAGCTGTGATTCACCACTAAATCCATGATCAACTTCATACCCGCCCTATGTACTTCTGCCAATAAATGTTCAAAGTCAGCCATCGTACCAAAGTCAGGATGTATGCCTTTGTAATCACTGATGTCGTAACCATTATCGTCATTCGGCGAAGGGTATACCGGTCCCAACCAAATCACATCCACACCCAAATAACTCAGGTAATCCAATCTGGATAGAATACCATTCAAATCACCTATCCCATTGCCTGTCGTATCTTGAAAGCTTCTAGGGTATATCTGATAGATCACTTGTTCTTTCCACCAATTTCTTTCAGCTATCGTCATGATCTCGTTTTAGTGAATTCGAAGAGGGTTTTAGCAGCCAACTTGCTTTCTAGCCAAGTGGTCAAATCAAAATAGTTAAGTACTCGTCTTTCCAACTCATCAGACTCGAATAAGAGTGAAAGATCCTCATGCAAGGCCTTGGTCAATTGATCCTGCTCTTCTTCATTTCTAACTGCTGTAGATTGATTGAAAAAGCGAAGTAACAAGTTTTCAGTTTGGAATAGCTTATCCCTTTTTTGCAAATGAGTGCGCGTCGTTCGAATCATATAACGCACTAAACTTACATTGCCCAACTCATGATGAATGATGAGGTTCAACAAGCGTGCGTAAATGAAGATATCCGGTCGAATCTGCTCCTTGAATTCATTCAAAATATGATTCACACTGACCAACGCTTTTTCATACATCCCCATCGCGATAAACACATAGGTGAACCGATAATGAGCGCTCATCAGAAAAGCCTCATCCACCACATTCATATGAGGTTTTAATTGCCGATCGAAATCCTGCATCACCAATAAAGCCATGTCAAAAGAGTTATTTCGGATCAAACTCACCATCTCCAAACTATGCGACAGTATGAAAACCCTGGCATGTAACTCAGGGTCTAAACGCTTTAAACGTTTAGGAATGAGCTTGAAGGTACGCAGGGCCTCATGAAACTCATCCAAAGGCAAACTGTTTTTTGAAATACTCAGAAAACGACTGTAATATGCAATGTATTCCGCAGGGTATTCTTCTATCAATTGCGGCTTTGCCTCCATGATAGCGATCAACTTCTTATTGCAGCTTAACTCTTTCTCCCGCTCATTAGCCATGAAAAAATAAATCGCATGTATTTGGTAGTAGTAGCGTATACAAGGACCACTTAAAGCTTCAACAGGACCGCTTAGTAGTGGATGTTGGACGATCTTTTCTATGCTGAACATAGCTTCTTCGCTACGTGCTTTCCATTCCTGATGTTTTAATTGATTCGCCTCATAGTACAAACCCACCAACTCTTGATAATTAGATAGTTGTTCTACCTCATTTTGAACATCGGTCAAAAAATCGACTACTTTATCCGGCCTTCGCCAATATTCACCCACTTTTCTTTCCCATGTACTGATCTCTATCATAAGAGTATGAAATTCTAATTGACCAGCTATTTTCTTGGCGCGTAGCAAATCTTTCACACATAATTCATGAAGTCCCTTGTGGTACAGGATCTCGACATTCGCTAATAATTCATAGATCTGTAAGTGTGCGGATCTACCCGCATGAAATGCACGAAGACTTTTTTGAACCAAATGATACAAGTGGTTTTTATCTGCCGCCAGATAGTTTGAATTGACTTTATTTTCTTTTAACACACGGATCAATTCTTCCTCCTCCGTACTTTTTAATTGGTCATAAACATCAAATAAGCGGCTATACTTTGGCTGTTGTTTGGCATTGGATTTCTTTACGTAAAGCTTAAAATATCGCTTTTCCGACATGCTCATGGCTTTGACCAATTCGTATAATTTATGCTTACTCATTATCAGACGTGCTAAAAATGAACTAAAATATCTAACTGAATAAACTGAAATTCAATACAGAATACATTTCAGTAGATGCTCCGTGTGTAGAATAATGCTTCCTACAAGTGTTTGATTTTCAAATGTATAGGAGAATGGCGCGCTAACAAATGTAAGTAACTTAGTGACAGCTTGGAGGCTATCTAAGTGAAGATTTCTATTATTTAGGGCGCACCCATGCAATAAAAAGCTGCTGCAAGTCCACGCAACGCCAACCACTTTTAGACAATTCCATATTGTCTTTTTATCCTCAATCATGAGCTGAAAAAGCACCAGCTTTTCACTACATGGTCGGGCTATCCGCTAAATAAAGCACACTGCCTGTCGGTTCGCTGCCAGTTATGGCGGTGGCTACCTCTGGGCCGCCCCGCCATAACGGCGCTCACACGCCATTCAGCGCACTTTATACCGCTCCTATCCCTTGCGTAGGTGGGGTAATGATAAACTGGAACTAACCATAAACTTAATACTACTATAAATGCGAAAGTATACTACTAAGCTACTCGCCTTTAAACAGTCGCTAAAACTGCTACTGATCGGCTTGGCTTGCTTATCACTAAGCGATAGGGTAGTTAATGCTCAAACGGTCAATATGGCACCGCTTGAATGTTTCCCCCAATACGCTAGCGCCGCCGATATGGACGCGGCCGCAGATGGTACTGAAGCGAACCCATACGCTACTTGGCAAGCCGTTTACGGCGCGGTCACGGCAAATGGTGCAGCTAACCAAACCATTAACATCCAGACCGGACATTATACCAATGTTACGGCTGAGGGTAACTTCGATGTGTGGCAATTAGGTGCTGCCGCTTTAAGCGGTCTGACCATTGAAGGAAACAACTCCACCATTCAAGTGAATGGGGTCGCGATCGGTTTTCTTGAGATCGCTGCCGGTGTTTCTGATGTAACGGTTCAGAATATCGTTTTACAAGGCTTTAATCGTACCGGAGGTTCCGCTTTGGCACTATATGGTACGACTAATTTTACTTGTAATAATTGTGTACTGGATAGCAATCCTACAATTAACCCATTGGAAATCACTGGTGGCTCTGCTACATTCAATAACAGTGTGTTTTCTAATAACCCAGGCGGCTCCTTGAGTACTGCTGCTACACCTAATTCTGGTGCAGGTACGATCAGTGGAGGAACAGTTGTTTTCAACGATACCGACTTTCTTTGTAACGAACGTAATGCTATGGGCGGTGCTTTAGCCATTACTGGTGCTAATGTCACATTTAATGGAGGTACATTCAGCGACAATCTGGGTTCTGGTGGATCTGGCGATGGAGGTGCCATGGATATTCAAGGTTCAGGTACTACTGTAGCTATTGATGGTACGACCTTTAGTTGTAACTGGGCAGAGGCTGGTACAGGTGATGCTGGTGGTGGTGCGATTCGCATTCAGTCTGGACCTACAGTTATTATAGATAATGCGTTTTTCTATAATAACACTGCCTCAGATGGTGCTGGTAGTATTCCCGCAGGAGGATATGGTGGTGCTGTTAATGTTTCAAGTACTGCTGCTAATATATCTAACTTAACCATTACTAATACGGTATTTTTTGAAAATCACGCAGCAAGAGGTGGTGCGGTCTATATCGAAGCGGGTTCTATTGTTAGCATTGATGGTTCTCTCTTTGAATCTAATGATGCTCAAAAGGAAGCTTTTGCCAATGGTGGTGGTGCGATCTACTCTGATGGTGAAACTTATACCTTGTCAAACTCTACGGTTACAGGAAATTGGACTTTAGATGATAATGGTGGAGGTTTAGAAGGTGGTACAGTGAACCTATCAGGTTCTGTGATTTGTAATAATACAGAAGATGCCGCTCCTCCAGGTGGTACGATTAATAATACAGGTGCTACAACAGTAAATGACGGTGGCGGTAATACCATAGTTGCAGCTTGTCCGGCAGGACCCCTGCCAGGAGCGGCTAACCCGGGTACGCTTGCTTGTACAGCTTGTCCAACCTATGCTGCTGCCACACCTGATTGTGCTGCTGAATGCATTCGCCCTGACTTAACAGCCGCACCTAATGGTACGGATCTTTGTGTGGGCGCATCTTATGATTTGGCTAATGTGCTTGTTACGGACGCGCAAGCAGCGAACTACCTCCCAGCAGCTATTATCACTACTGAATATTTAGATACGGATGGAGCAACTGTCTTAGCTGCCAGTACGGTAAGTCCTGCGGTAACCAGCACCTACTATATTCGAGTTACAAATGATAACGGAACAGCGGCTGATACGGCTGATGATTGCTTCGATATCATTCCTTTCCAAGTTTATGTGGATACGGAAGACCCTGTAGTGAACTGCCCCGCTAATTATACCGCTGCGCTTTGTGATACCGAAGAAGGTCCTGCGACTACAATTGCTGCTTTACAAGATTCGGTACAGGCATGTATTGGGGCGGTCAGCATTGATTTCTCTGATGCTGCATATACCTTCCCAGATGTAGGCGCGGGTGATATCGTTAATGCGGGAACCCCAACAGCAGGTCCTTTCGGTTTTGATATTTTTGATGAAACAACAGGTGCTGCTGGTCCGGGTGGCGATGCGGATGACATCTTCATCAGCTTTGAAATGACACCTACTACGGATCCTTATGGTGGCGTCGCGGAGCCAGTAACGAGTACTTCCCATCAGGTTCAACAAAGTGGAACTGGTTTTACCGGTACGCTGATTCATGGCTCTGCCGGAACAAATGATGGTACGACAGGTGATGTGCGTTGCTACAACATCACTGTTACTTTCGCTAGCCACGTTCAAATTTTAGCGGAAGACTTCCAAGCTATGGTGAACAGTGTGAATACTGCAGGTCAGGCATTTGAGTCTACTATGATTCAATTCTTAGATGCGAATGGCAACCCATTCGGGGGGGCTGATTATGCCGGATATTACTCAACTCCTGTTAGTGGAACAGCAGGTGGCAGCAGCAGCTATGTGATTAACTCTACAGCTTGGAACCCATATGGTACAGGGGTTTATATCTCAGAAGATGCAGGAACGGTTGACCTAACAGTTATTGATGAGTTTGATCCTGAGGATGGTGCTAATGGTGATGATAACCCGGATCCTTTCGCGACAACTGCGGGTATTGCAGCGGGTACACCGATTGGTGGTGCGATCTATACGGTTTGTTTAGAAGATGTGGCTGCTACAGCGGCAGACGGTGATATTACGATCACTAATACCAACTTTACAAGCTCATTAAATGGTTTCGAATTGACCAATGTTTGTTTGAACCCTGCGGTTATTGATAACAGCTCATTAACAGGATTGACCTTATCTTCCGCGGATGTTTCTGATGGAAATACGGATCCTGAAGTGATCACTCGTACTTATACAGTTACTGATGCTTGTGGCAATGATGCGACTTGCGATCAAATAATCACAGTTCCTGCTTGTGAAATTGATTTAGAATTAACGAAAACAGTTGATGATACCACACCAGATGTTGGAGGTACAGTGACCTTCACGATTGCTGTGGTGAACAATGGTCCTGCTGATGCGACCGGCGTATCGATTACGGATGTTGTTCCTTCAGGTTATACCAATATCACTAACATTACAGGTGGTGGTGTATTGACGGGTTCAACGATCGTATGGAGTGGCGTAGGCATCTTGAACGGTGGCAATGTGAGCTACTCTTTCGATGCGGACGTATTAGGT
>JAHDGT010000015.1:0-4858 GCA_020631675.1 Bacteroidota bacterium | reverse complement strand
CAGATCGACTATACGATCACCTTGACCAACTCTGGTACGGGTGATGCGTTCAACGTGATCTTTACAGATGCGATTCCAACAGGAGCAACATTAGTAGCTGGCTCAGCGAGCTGGTCATCTACGGATGCGACTTCAGGTGCTATTGCAGATGCTGATCCATTGACGACTAATGTAGGAACGGTATCGGTAGGCGAGGTGATCACGGTGACTTTCTCTGTTACTGTTGATGCGGCTACTACTGGTTCTATCGTGAATCAAGCGGTATTCAGTGCGGACAACCACACGGATGTGGACTCTGATGATCCTAATGACCCGACAACGGACCCAACGGACCCAACAGATCCTACTGACCCAACGGATGATCCAATTCCTGGTGACCCTACGGTTGATCCTATTGTTGCGCCTACGAATATTGATTTAGAGTTAACGAAGACGGTTGATGATACTACACCTGATGTAGGAGGTACGGTAACTTTCACCATCGCTGTGGTGAATAATGGTCCTGCTGATGCGACGGGTGTTTCTATTACGGATGTTGTTCCTTCTGGTTATACGAATATCACCAACATCACTGGTGGTGGTGTATTGACGGGTTCTACTATTGTATGGAGTGGCGTTGGTATCTTGAATGGCGGTAACGTAAGCTATACTTTTGATGCGGACGTATTGGGTACTGGTGATTACTTGAACACTGCACAGATCACTGCGGCAAATGAAACAGATGTTGACTCTGATCCTGCTTCTGATGAGAATACGGATGACTTAGCGGATGGCATCGCGGATGATGACGAGGACGATGCGGAGGTGACACCTCGTTTCCCGATCCTGTCAACGGACAAGACCTCAGTGGCGGATGCTGCTGGTGATGGTGTCCTTGATGAAGGAGCTGTAGAGCAGATCGATTATACAATTACCTTGACCAATTCTGGTACGGGTGACGCGTTCAACGTGATCTTCACGGATGCGATCCCTACGGGTGCTACATTGGTAGCTGGTTCTGCGAGCTGGTCATCAACAGACGCGACTTCAGGAGCTATTGCTGATGCCGATCCATTGACCACTAATGTAGGCACGGTATCAGTAGGCGAGGTGATCACGGTGACTTTCTCCGTTACTGTTGATGCTGCGACTACAGGTACAATTGATAACCAAGCGGTATTCAGTGCGGATAATCATACGGATGTGAACTCTGATGACCCTAATGATCCAACTACAGACCCAACAGATCCTACTGATCCGACCGACCCGACGGATGATCCGATTCCTGGTGACCCAACTGTTGATCCGATTGTTCCTCCAGGAGGAATACCAGTATTAGCAGCAGAAAAAACATCTGTTGCGGATACTGCTGGTGATGGTGTCTTAGAGCCAGGTGAGCAAGTTGACTATACTATTGTATTAACGAATACTGGTACAGCTGATGCTGTAAATGTTGTTTTCTCTGATGCGATTCCTGTTGGTACAGCATTGGTGGTAGGCTCAGCGAGCTGGTCATCTACGGATGCGACCTCAGGTGCGATCACAGATGCTGACCCACTAATGGCTGCTATAGGTGCAGTTGCTGTTGGAGAGGTCGTAACTGTTACTTTCTCTGTAACAGTTGATGATCCATTTACTAATGATCCTGCTGAAATTGAAAATCAAGGTATTTTCACTGCGGACAATCATGTAGATGTACCAACGAATGATCCGAATACTCCTGATCCATTAGACCCAACGGTTGATCCAGTATTCTCACCGATTTTGAATGCGGATAAGATATCAGTGGCTGATGTAACTGGTCCGGGTAACTTAGATGGCATCTTAGAGCCAGGTGAACAAATTGATTATACGATCACATTGACGAATACGGGAACTGCTGATGCGGTGAATGTTGTATTCACAGATGCGATCCCTGTAGGTACTACCTTAATACCTGCTTCTGGAAGCTGGTCTTCTACAGATGCTACTTCAGGTGCGATCGTTGATGCTGATCCTTTAACCGCAGCTATTGGAGCGGTTTCAGTTGGTGAGGTGGTAACAGTTACTTTCTCTGTATTAGTTGACGATCCGTTTACTAATGTTCCTGAAGTAGTAGAGAATCAAGCAGTCTTTACCTCTGACAACCATCCTGATGTACCAACTGATGATCCGACTACACCTATCATTGATGATCCAACGGTTGATCCTATTGGCGAATGTGCTATAGCAGTTACTTATGTTACTCCTTCACAAGGAAGTTATGGTGGTGTATCTCCATTCTATTACAATGTGGTGAATGTCTATATTGTAGGAGGTGTTCCGCCTTATACTTACCAATGGGAAGAAACAGGTTATGTGCGCCGCTCTGTAGTTGGTGACGGCTGGATTCGTATCCTATACTCGGATGATGCGAACTGGAGTGTGACCGCTACAGATGCAGTAGGTTGCGAAGTGATCGAAAGCAATCTGGAAACCGATGTGGATCAGATTCTTGATATCTATGAGTATACTGTTGATGGTGATGTCTGCTTCACGCCAGCTTATGAAGGAATGATCGATATTACTGTTGAAGGCGGTGTATTGAATGTCAATACTGATTATACGTATGTATGGACTGGCCCTTCTTCTTGGGATGGCACTGGTCAGGGTACAAGCACAATCAGTAACTGCCCTAAAGGATGGTATAGTGTAGTGGTGACTGATGATATAGGTGCGACTACTGAAGGTTGGTACTGGATGCCTTGTACTGTTCCTGGTGGTAGAAGTAAGATGGCGAATGCTGTTGAAATGAACATGCAGCCTAACCCTACTAATGGCTTGACGAATATTCAATTCGTATTGGAAGAAGATGCTGATGTTGAAGTGAAATTATTCTCTATTGACGGCAAACAGATCAGCACCATTTTCAATGGAAGAGTAGAAGCTAATACGGTAAGTAATACGAGTTTGAATGCTGATGTGTTAGCTGCTGGTGTCTACTTAGTAGAGTTACGTACAAGTACTGGTGAGCAACTACACCAAAAATTAGTAGTTGCGCAATAGCACTGTAGCTTCTGACCAACATACTATATAGGAGTGTTTTAATAGTATTGGTAGAGCGTGGCATTGTGATAATGCGATGCCAGCTTTACTGATATGATAGATTAAGAAAATGTAAGGACGAGTTTTGGTTGACGCTTTCTTACGGTTAACAGGAAGGATATATTTTAGTCTCTTCTTTTAACCTATACTAACGGGTCATTTCGGTATTGCCGGATGACCCGTTTTTTTGTGTTCCAATAAAATTAGTCATTATTGACTAAATCATTTTATATTACTAACTTTGGTCTACTTATGACAACCAAAGAGAAGATCATACAATTTGCGACCCGCAAGTTCAATAAGGAAGGCTATGCTTCCATCACCTTATTTGAATTAGCGCAAGAAATGGGTATGAGCAGAGGTAATTTAGCTTATCATTTTAAGGATAAGGATGCTCTTTTGGTTGCGATATCAGATGAAATGTGGGCGAAGATAGAAGCTGTTCGATCTGAATCAAGAAAGTTACCTTCCTTCGAGAATCTTCATAATGAAGTACAGTTATACTATCGATTTCAAAAGGAATATGCTTTTATCTTTTTGGACACCCATGTGCTTCGTCATCCTCATTTGAAACAGAAATTCAGGGAGATGACCCTTGGGTCGATCAATGATTTCAAAGCCGGGATCGCCTTTGCGATTAAGTTGGGGAATATGTTCGAAGAACAGGTGAAAGGAACCTATAACAACATAGCCTTCATCACTTGGATGCTGTCCTTTTATTGGTTGTCGCAACAGATCATCAGAGGGGATAAAAGTGCGGAAGATGGGGAGAAGCTTATCTGGTCGATTTTAATTCCTCATTTTACGGAGAAGGGCATCACATCCTTTAAAGCATTTTTCGGAGAAGACTATTACAATAGCATCGGAGAGCCTTTTGATATGGATCTGAGTAAGATCATATCGTTTTAAACGCAAAAATATGAGCCAAGCTAGTTTATATACGAACGAACAAGTAGCCAATCTACACCAAGAGCAGTTCGCTTTTTTGGAAGTTTCAGAAAGTGAGCACACTCTTTACATCACCTTGGATCGGGCAAGAAAGAAAAATGCCATGCATCCGCATTTGCTCAATGAGCTGGCTTTTGCCTTGCATTATGCGAAGGTGAGGAAGGAAGTGTGGACGGTGGTCTTAGGTGCAAAGGGCAATGTCTTTTGTGCTGGTGCGGATCTGAAAGCATTCATGGGTATATCCGAGCCCTTTGAATCAAGTATCCCTGCTCCTAATGGAGAGGTTTTGATCGGGCGTTTATTCCCCGAAGTACACAAACCCGTTTTCTTGAAGTTGGAAGGGGATGTGTATGCGGGCGGCATCATCTTGCTGGCTACAGCAACTTATATAGTGGCTGCGGATGGGGTGCGTATGGGACTGCCTGAGGTGAAGCGGGGTTTGTTTCCCTATCAAGTGATGGCGGCCTTATTGGAGGTGATGCCCCAAAGAAAAGTGATCGATTGGTGCGTGCGCGGGAATATGCTGAGCACACAAGAGGGATTAGATGCGGGCTTGCTCACCCATGTAGTGCCTACTGAAGAAGTAGGCTCAAAAATCAAATCACTGATTGAAGAAATACACGCCAATTCTCCTTCGGCCATTCGTTTGGGTTTGGGGGCTTTTGATCACATCAAACCCTCTGGAGAGACGCAGGCTTATTTGAATGATGTGCTGAAAAAGACCTTAGCCACCAAAGATGCCCAAGAAGGCTTATTGGCCTTCAAAGAAAAGAGAAAACCCAATTGGACAGGGGAATAAATTATCATTCGCCCGTGCGAGGGATAGGAGTGGTAATGAAGCCGCTGAATGCGCCCTGTTTGGCGGCGT
>JAHDGT010000468.1 GCA_020631675.1 Bacteroidota bacterium | reverse complement strand
CTTTTTTAAGCATTGGATTGCTGCCTAAACCGTCTTGATCCACTAAATAGACCAAACTGGCCATAGCCGCAGCTCCTAATTCCAATTCTCGCTTGTTCACCATTTCGAATACATCATTCGGAGTATGGTGAAAATCAAAGTAACGCTGTGGATCAGGGAAATAACCTACCAATGTAGGACCCTGATCTTTCAAGAACTGAATATCCACCCCACTGAATCCCTTTTCAAAAACGTGAATGTTATAGGGTTCTAATAGATCCGCATATTGGCGTAGACGATCCAGTCGGTTATCCAAAATAGTAGAATCAGCATCTACGAAAAAACCTCTTGGTGTAAAGCCACCACGATCCGACTCTAAGGCTAAAATGCAGTTTTCTCCTTTCTCCTTTGCCTCCGCAGCATATTTACGTGCGCCTCTGGTTCCGTTCTCTTCATTCATCCACAAGATGCAACGGATCGTGCGCTTAGGCTGGTAACCCAAGGCATTGAAAATGCGAAGTATGTCCATACTCTGCACCACGCCCGCACCATCATCATGTGCGCCTTCTCCATTGTCCCAACTGTCCAAGTGCCCACTGACAATGATCACCTCATCCGGATATTCAGCCCCTTTGATCTCGCCGATCACATTGAACGACTCTTTGTCCGAATAGCTCTTACAATCCATCTTCATATGCAGCTTCAAATCAGGATCCACCGATAATAAGCCACTCATCAATTCCGCATCACGTGTACAAATCGCGGCAGCCGGGATCTTTGGCACACCTTTCTCATATGCACTATTGCCCGTATGTGGAAACTCATCTATCGCATTACCTAAAGAGCGCAGTACAAAACCTACCGCTCCTAAGCGAGCCGCGTCATTAGGACCCTCATAACGATCGCCCACACAGCCACTATAAGCATTGAAGGTATCAATGTGTTTATCATCGAATTTGTGATCCATGAAAACGATCTTGCCTTCTACATTCTTTTTCCCCAGCTTCTTCAAATCTTCTTGATGTTCTACTCTTACTACGGGTGCGGTCAAGCCCCATTCAGCAGTAGGTACCGAATTACCCAAAGCACATAGATTCACATCTTGCCAGCCAATGTGATCGCTGATGATCCGTGCTTCTTCCAGCTTTCCCCTGTCCCAGTGCGGCACCATGCATTGCTGCTTATAAACCGTATCTATGCCCTCTATTCTACCTAAGGTCTGATAGCCCCATTCTACCGCAGCCGCCGCTTGGGGGGAGCCACTCAGCCTCCCTCCTATCTTCTTGCACAAATACCGCAGATCTTCATAGCACTGCCCTTTTGTTAAAGCGTGATCAAAGATCTGTCGAATCTGTTTGGAGCGTCTTTCATCTTCTGTTTCCACAAAAGAGAAAGCAATGGCAATAAAACCTATTGCCGCCACAACTAAAAACAGACTTATTTTGGATGGATTTTTCATAGCTTGTGATTGTTACAGCAAGATAATCAGCTTTCGTTGTAATATTATGTAAATTCCCTACACTTGTTTAACAAGAAGTAAAAAAACATTCATCTTATGCCTGCCACACCCGTTTTATCCATACAAGGACTGACGAAAAGATACGGTCGGATCCTTGCCGTGGATCAGCTCCAACTCAACATACCTAAAGGAAGTGTCTATGGCATACTCGGCCCGAACGGAAGCGGCAAAACCACCACCTTGGGAATGGTGCTGGGTACGGTGCGCCCTAGCGCTGGCGACTTCTCTTGGTTCGGAGAGGGGCATTCGCCTAAATTAAGGCGAAGAATCGGCAGCATTTTAGAAAAACCGAACCTCTTTCCGCATCTAAATGCATGGCAACATTTAAAGCTGGCAGCCACCATTAAAGACCAAGTAGTATCAGATAATGACATCAGCGAGATACTGGAAACCATCCAGCTTTACGACCGCCAAAATGACGCGGTGCGTACGTTTTCATTGGGTATGAAACAGCGACTGGCTTTGGGGCACGCCCTGATCGGGCAACCTGAAGTATTGGTTTTGGATGAACCCACCAACGGACTTGATCCTCAGGGTATTCACGACATTCGCTCCACCATTCTCAGAGTGGCAGAAACGGGAATGACCATCTTACTGGCCAGCCACATTTTAGATGAAGTGGAGAAGACCTGTTCACATGTGGCCATTCTCAAAAAAGGCAAGCTGTTGACCAATGGACCCGTTTCACAGATCTTAGGAGATGTAAAGCAACTGATCCTGCAAAGTGACAACTTAGACCAACTACAAGCCGCACTGATGGATGCGCCATTCTGCGAAGGCGTCAACAGAGATGGGCAACAACTCATCGCACGCGTACACGATCAGATCTCCAGCGCAGATGTGAATAAATACCTTTTTGAAAGAGGCATTGTGCTCAGCTCTCTCCGCATACAACACAACACTTTAGAATCCCAATTCTTAGAATTGACTAAATAAACCCGAAAAGAAACCATCCAGCAATTATGTTACGATTACTATCTATAGAGTGGCAGAAGATTTGGACCGATACCTCTTTTCGGGTCATGATGATCGTCTATACGCTTTTAGTGCCCTTTATCCACTATAATTTAGGCAGCAGCAGTGTCAACTTCAACGGCATGGAAATGGGCTTGGGCACCATACTCTCTTTCCCCTCCGTTTGGGAATATTCTGTTTACTTCGCCTCATTTCTGCACTATTTGCTTGGCTTTGTCATCATCAGCAATATCACCAGAGAATTCACCCTGCAAACCGTTCGCCAACAAGTCATGGACGGGCTTTCTCGCTTAGAGATCGTCGGTTCTAAATGGCTGTTCATCTTGGTACTCGGACTATGGGCTTTATTCTTAGTGGTCATTAGCAGCCTTTTATTAGGCTTCATCTATTCCGAGAGTTATAGTCCGCTAATAGAATCCCCCCTCGTCTTGTTCACCTTCTTTTTACAGGCGATCGGTTATATGAGCATCGCCGCTTTGATCGCCTTTTTAGTGCAGCGATCCGGCTTGAGTTATATCTTATTCCTAGGAGGCGCACTTTTAGAGTGGGTCTTCGGTGGCTTAGTCGATCGCTTTATACTACAACCCCTAGGGCAAACTTTTTCCATGGGCGACTTCCTACCCTTCGGCATCATCGGCAACTTAGTTCCTCGTCCCTTTAAAGATCAACTCAGCAATATAGGTATCAACTTGGCTGACCCTAATTTAATGGGCTTCGGAGCCGCTACCGCACTGATCATCGGTATCTTATTCTACTTGGCTTACACCCGCTTTAACAGAATGGATTTGTGATTTTTCATTTCCAATTGGGCAGCTACCCGCAATGCAATGCTTTAGTTATACCCTAAAAGCAAAATCGACATCGAGCAGGAAATCTTATGTCTTACGTCTTAAATCTTATGTCTAAAGGCGTCAGCCTTTCACTGCGGGTACCGGGCTATCCGTTCCTACAAAATGGGCTATCTGGGGGTTCGTCG
>JAHDGT010000467.1 GCA_020631675.1 Bacteroidota bacterium | reverse complement strand
TTAAAACAAAGTACCTTGATCGGTATTATTGTCTGTTTTCTTTTTCTTATCCGAGGGTTTCAGATCAAACTCAATGGTATCTCCTAGCTTTACGCCATCAGACTTATTTTCTGTTCTTGCAGATGGCTTTGAGCTTGAGGTGGTTTTAGTTGGCTTCTTGATCTCAAGAGGTATGTTTTTCTTGACTTCTTTTAAAGAAGCTCCACTCGCACTTGCCTCATCTCCATCCGTCTCTATGATAGGTGTGACCTTGAACAACTTATAGGT
Source organism: Bacteroidota bacterium (assembly GCA_020631675.1). Lineage (GTDB taxonomy): Bacteria > Bacteroidota > Bacteroidia > Chitinophagales > UBA2359 > JAHDGT01. The sequence continues at coordinate 3,190 of JAHDGT010000467.1, read as the reverse complement.
TCTGAACTGATTGCCCAAACTTTTCCAGCCCTTCACATCTATGAAGGTGTCCACATCTATTCTTTCTTCTTCTCTAGGAGCACCGCGTTTAGCTTGCACCTTGCACATTACTGCTTGGTCTTTCTTGCTTGAAGCATAGAACAGCTTACAATTACCCTCAGGGTCTAAGAATGGATAAAGCTGACCTTCTTTAGAGGTTTCAATTTTGAATCGCTTCACAAAATAGCGTTCGCGCTGGGAATGATAATAGATAACCGACCAAATCGTCTCCGCATTGAATTTCTCAATTGCAGCTACTTTTTTCATATCGTATCTATTCGTCAACTCGAAATTCGTCAACTCTAGCTCACCATCTTGATACAGTACAGCTATACTGTTCCCTGTGTCAAATTCACCTAAGAAGCGACCTCTTTCATTTGTATTCAATCGACCAACCGCTTCATCCAGCCAAATTTTTCTGCCACCGATCGTTGAAGTACCTACAGATTTCTGCTCTACTCTTCTAACCGGGTAACGGGTCATTATATTCCCTTTCGAAGAACGCCCCTTAATATCCAATTCAGAAAAATCGAATTCTAATGTCTTGATCTTCGCTCTACAAGAGGGGTGTAATGAATAGTGCAGTACCTCAGATTCCCCATTCGGGTGAGCTGAGAAGTAATGTACTTTAGTGTATTTCGTTCCTTGTGTTAAATCATATTCCTTATCCCTGGTGATCGCTTTCACATTAAAACGTTTCACATAGGTCTTGCCCGCCTTCCCATCATTCGCAGCTCTACCATCGGTATACACCAAATGATAGGTCGTACGTTCATCTCCCTTCCGCCATACTGCTACATGAAGGATGTCTTTACCCATGAACTTCTTATCCCCCACTTTAGACACCATGAACTTCCCGTCTTTTCTAAAAACGATGATGTCGTCAATATCAGAACAGTCGCTTACGTATTCATCCTTCTTCATTCCATATCCTACAAAACCTTCCGCCTTATTAACATAAAGCTTCTGGTTGGCCACCACCACTTGTTTTACCTTGATCTCATCAAAATCGGTCAACTCGGTTTTTCTTTCTCTACCCTTGCCGAATTTGTCAATTAAATTCTGGAAGTAGTCGATCGCATACTCCGTTAAATGCGCCAAATGATGCTTAACCTGCTCAATATCCTCTTTCAATTGGCGAATCTGATCCTGCGCTTTAAAAGTATCGTATTTTGAGATTCGCTTAATTCTGATCTCTGTCAAACGCAAAATATCATCACGGGTCACTTCCCGCACGAACTGCGCTTTGAAAGGCTCTAAACCTTTGTCGATCTCTTCAATGACCGCCTCAAAAGTCTCGCACTCTTCAATTCTTCTATAAATTCGGTTCTCAATGAAGATCTGCTCCAATGAAGCGAAATGCAGTTTTTCTTGTAAGGCATTGAGTTGATTCTCCAACTCTTGCTTTAACAACTGCTTGGTATGTTCTGTATTTAATTTGAGCAGATCATTGACCCGAAGAAACAAAGGGGTATTGTCAACCACAACACAGCAGTTCGGAGAAATGCTCACTTCACAATTTGTAAAGGCATACAAGGCATCAATAGACACATCTGGAGAAACATCAGGATGAAGATCGATCTGTATCTCGACATCTTTAGCCGTATTATCCGTTACCTTTTTGATCTTGATTTTACCTTTATCATTTGCTTTAATGATACTATCGATCATCGAGCTGGTCGTTACCCCATAAGGCAACTCCTTAATCAAAATAGTGCGCTTGTCCTTCACCTCAAGCTTAGCTCGCACCTTCACCTTGCCACCTCTATGCCCTTGATCGTAATTGGACACATCCGCCAATCCACCAGTAAGAAAATCAGGATAAATTTTCGGTGTTCTGCCTTTTAATATGCTGATACTTGCTTTGAGCAGTTCAATGAAATTGTGCGGTAAGATTTTTGTTGATAAACCCACAGCAATTCCTTCTACCCCCTGCGCTAATAACAAAGGAAATTTCAAAGGCAGCTCTACAGGCTCTTGCTTTCTACCATCATAGGTCAGCTGCCACTCCGTATTTTCTTTATTAAAAGCTACTGCTAAAGCGAATTTCGTTAATCTCGCTTCTATATAGCGTGCGGCTGCCGCCTTATCTCCAGTACGAGAATCTCCCCAGTTTCCCTGTGTATCTATTAATAGGTTTTTCTGACCCATGTTCACCAAAGCCTCATAGATACTGGCATCCCCATGCGGGTGAAACTGCATCGTTTGCCCCACCACATTCGCCACCTTGTGAAAACGACCATCATCCATCGTTTTCAAAGCGTGTAGAATCCTTCTTTGAACAGGTTTTAATCCATCGCGTCCCTTTGGCACCGCACGGTCCAAAATCACATAGGAGGCATAGTCCAAAAACCAATTTTGGTACATGCCAGATAAACCTGAGGTTTGCTGCGTAATATCAATAGCAGTTGTTTTATCCGTTTTCTTCTTACTCATTCAAGAAATGCAATTAATTTTAGCAATCGAGCAAATATACTAATTATTTTGGCAATTATCAATTCCAGATTGCTTATCTTTGCCGCGAAACTACAAAAGATGGACATCTCTTACATAACCATAGCACCTGTTGACATCATCTATTTGCGCTCTGAAAAGGGTATCGTATCCGCAGGTCAATGTTTTGGTCAATTCTCTGAAAAGATCCAGCACGATTGGGCGCAAAGGCAATGCATCGGTCTCAGTTATATGGATGGCGAAGGCTTAGTCTATGAAGCCGCCGCCACTGTCAAAAACAAAGCAGAAGCTGAAAACTTCGGTTTGGACAGTAAAAGACTAATGGGTGGTTTACACGCAGCAACCATGCTTAAAAACTGGCGAACGGACACCGCCAACATCGGTAAATCCTTCGAAGCACTCGAAAAGGAAGTCGACATGGACAATAGTCGCCCTTTTCTTGAAATCTACGTCAATGAAAATGATGTGATGCTCTTGATACCCGTCCATGATAAAAAGGAAGCATTGAATTGATCTTTTCATAAGGGTGCATGCCCGCAATAAAAACTGGCTTTAGTCGCCTATGAGAAATCGACGTCGAGCAGATAATCTCATGTCTCGAGTCTCATATCTCGGGTCTAAGAAAGCGCCAGCTTTCACTGCGGTCACCGGGCTATCCGTTCCTACAAAATGGGCTATCTGGGGGTTCGTCGCTCTA